>DUOU01000004.1 GCA_012838685.1 Bacteroidota bacterium
AACACGTGAGGACTTTTCTTTTCAATTGTTGTTACCGAAGATAGAAATTTTTTTACACAACTATACACAAATTTATCATATAACTTGTTCCCTTTATCTGTAACAAAAAACCAGTCTCCCTCAATCTTTCCAAAGGTCTCATCCCTTAATTTCAGGTAATCTTTCAATCTCGAGATAAATTCCGGAACCAACGGGATTATCCGCTGTTTGTTTCTTTTTCCCGTAACTTTTACGGATTGACTGTCGAGATCAACCGCTCCATCCGTAAGATTGATTAACTCTGCCCTCCTCATTCCGGTAAAATATAGCATTTCAATTATTGTGAAATCCCTTAAACTACCAAAATCATTGTGCTGGGGAAATCTATCCAAAGATTTGTTCAATAGCTGTTCATCCACAAACACAGGAACCCTCTTTTTCTTTTTAGGAAGCGAAACTGTCTCGACCGGGTTCTTTTCACATATACCTTTTCTCATCAAAAACCTGAAATAGCTCCTAAGCGCGGATATTTTTCTGTGAATTGATGTCGGGGATATCCCTTTTTCCATCATCTCAACCACCCATGCCCTAATATTGGCCGAAGAAATTTCATATAACTCCGGAATGCCGCCCTCTGCCTCCATAAAGGCATAAAACTGGTTCAAGTCGTTACGATACGAATTAATTGTACGTATGGAATACCTCTTCTCCAAAAGAAGATATTGGGAAAACGGCTCAATATAATCCATAACAACACTGATCTTTTACTGGCAGTAAAATCGACTATCCAAAACAAAAATAGGGAATAATAAAAGATGAGTCGCTTTTTTTTTGAAAAAAGCATTGACCAACTGAAATTATATCGACTAAATCCTCAATAAAACAGTTGTTTCCCGGGAAACCAACAAAAGTTAGTCCTCTTTTTCCTGCAATTTTTGTACATAAATCGCTTTTTTCAACTCCTCGCGCTTCTTGACCGAAGGTTTTACAAAAGCCTGGCGTGAACGCAATTCACGCATAACACCGGTTTTTTCGAATTTCCTCTTGAACTTTTTTAAAGCCCTTTCAATGTTTTCGCCCTCTTTTAATGGTACAATAATCATAATTATAATTTCTGTTTTATCGAGGCGCAAAGGTAGAAATAGAATTAATCATTACAAATTTTTACTTTCAATATTTATATCCAGGTGACCAATTTTTAAAAATTGCCGCAGACGAACATAATTACATCTAATCATTTGAAATCTAGATAGTGCGCGACAATATTGCCAGTCTCTTCCGAGACTATTTTATTTTCCACCAGTTCCCCGATCGATCCTATTTTACCTACAACCTCCCTATATTTCAACAATGAGTTTACATCTTTGCTGTCAAGATATGGCAATCTCACCAAATCATGGTAAGTCGCGTTATTGACGTCAATTCTGACAATAAGGGAGGTATCTACCTTTAACCTACCGCTCACAATCCTGAAAATATCCTCGTTCAAACCGTACACTTCCCTCAGTTGTTCAACAGAATAAAACCCACCCAGTAGTTTCCTGAATTTTATTATCCTTCCGGAAAGAACGGGACCCAACCCGGGCAAAGCCTCCAGTTCGGCTGAATCACAACTGTTCAATTCCGTGATACGGTAATCTCTCCTATCCTGAAGCGGTTTTTTTTCATAATATTCCACAACCGTATTGTTCCTGTTTTCAACATAAAGAGTATCCGTTAAAATATTCTCGATATCAAACCTCACAACATTGTCCGGAACAATAAATCTCGCGACAATAAAAACAACTATCAACATTACCAGGATAAAAGAAGATCTTCTTTCATTGCTGGTATAGCCAAAAAGAGTGAGAAAAGTTTTTTTTAATCCCTTCATTCCTCTATAAGTTTAGTTTTTATCTCATCATATTACGGCAACCAATGCGGTTGCGGTGCCAATTATTGTTTTGTCTTGCGCAATCAGGCGAAAGAGGATATAAATATACAAAATAGATGGCATATCCAACCATTTGATAAAGACTGTTCGGAGCGACTAAAAAACATATCGATTTGTTCGGGAAAACCGCCGATCTTATTAGATGTCAGAATGGATATCCAATAGCAATAACGAAGGTAACATCATTCTTAAAATTATAGGGACGGGAGGAGGTTATAATCCATTTTGACCCGTCAACTATAGCCGGATCGCGCAACTTTACCCCCATATCGGTTCGAATCATCACAAAGTTCATATCAAACCTCAAACCGATACCGCTCCCGACCGCGATATCATCATAGAATTTGTCCAATTTGAATTGAGAGCCCTGTCGGGATTCGTCAGAATAAATCGACCATATATTTCCCGCATCCAAAAAAAGAGCGCCTTCAAGTATCCAAAAAAGTTTATACCTGTATTCAGCGTTGGCCTCAATTTTTATATCTCCTGTCTGGTTCAAAAACCCCGACTCGTTGGAAAGATATGATCCCGGGCCCAAAGTTCTTGCCTGCCACGCCCTTATACCATTGGCACCCCCTCCGAAATATTGTTTTTCAAAGGGCATCGCATTGGAGTTTCCGTATGGAACGCCGGCTCCGAAAAAAAGGCGATATGCCATTGAACTCACATCGTCAAAGCGTATGTTATATCGCAAATCCACGTCTGCTTTAACATACTGGGCAAATGGCTGTCCAAAAACATTGAATTTCTCGCCTTCTCTTTTCAACCCAAGCTTATCGCCGAAAGTGGCCAACAAATTTCCAGAGGTCTCAAGATTAAACCTGACAAACAGATAGTCGTTTGATCTCTTCACGGACTGGTTGGTGAAAACGTACGAAAACGCCCCACCCAGTATGACAACATCTGTATATGCCGATGCCAGGTAAGGCGACCGCTCTATTCTCGACTTAAAAGCCGAATCTATCCTAAGCACGTTGATAACGTTTAATTGCAGGGGACTTAGTTTATATGTCGAATAAGGCTTCTTTGTCCAGTCATATCCAAAGGACGCGTTTCCCATGGTACGGCTATACAATGGCATGTTCTGAAAATTATAGGCCCCCGAAAACGATGTTGATGGGTTGAATTTCTGGACAATGTTCTTCTTTGAGGGATAGGTCATAATAAACTTTGGCCATTTCAAACTGGTTTCAACGCCATATTCCTGCGTGTTTTTCATGGCTTCTTGTTGGGTAATCACCTCGTAAGAACCTTTTAATGTCAGGTAAAACTGTTCCGCGCCACGGAACAAGTTATTGTTTTGGTATGTCAAGCTGAGTCCCCCGCCCAGGTCGCCCGCAGTATTTGTTCCCTCCAGTTCAACCTTGTAAGACTGTTTGTTATTCAAGGTAAGTTGGATCACACAATCAAGTTCCATTGGTTCGTTGCCGTTTTCGTTCGGACTACTGACTTCATTGAAAAAAATATTAACCAACCTGTAGATTCTCAAGGCCAGAAGGTGCGATTCGGTCTGTTCCGTATTGGTAACACTGTAAGACATGTTGGGTCTTATATACAAAGTTTGCAGTATAAGATCATATTTGACCTCCGGTTTCTTATCCTTAGGAACAATAAAGTAAACTCCTTGGTAGTAAACAGTATCCAGACCTCTTGAGTAATTTTCACCGTTTTCAAGAAAATTCTTTAGCACAAACTCCGGGTAGACATAAATATTTCTTATTAAATATTGGCTGTGGTTAGTCAGAACAATGTTATTGCTCGAGTCCAGTCTGGCTGCCCCTCTTACTTCATAAACCAGCGAGACTTCTCTGTTTCCGGCAGTGCTGTCGATCCTAAAAAAAATATTATCTTCGGAGAAAGCATAAAAACCCTGGTCTCTCACAACCCTTGTAAATCTTGTCCTTTCATTTTTCAACAGCTCTTCATCATAAGGCTGACCTGTTTCTATCAAAGAGTTTACAGAGTCAAAATTGAAAAGTTTATAGATAACAGAATCCTGAAAGTCATAATATATGTTCTTTATTGTATATGGTTCCTTTAGGTCGATCTTATAAAAAACCTTTGATTCCCCGGATTCGGTGCGGACTGTATCACTGACCTCGCTATCAAAATAACCTTTTGAGGCCATAAAAGATTTTATTTGCCTAACAGACTGATCCGTGGAGAATTCGTCATAAACAACCGGCTCTTCCCCGATCTCCCTCAGCCATTCATGAAGCCTATTGTCTTTTTCAATATTTGACAAATTATAAAGGCCCAGATGAAATCTAGCACCGAAAATTCTCTTGTTCGGTTTCTGTCTGATATAGGATTCTATTTCGGACTTGGTAATTCCATCCTTTTTATTCAAAACCACATGTGACCTGCTAAGCAAAGACTCATCCTCCCCAACATATTTGGTCGGATTGCACGACATTGAAACAAAAGCGATAACCGCGAAAAAAACTGACAGCCCAACAAGATTTTTATTTAAGAGATATTTTTTCAAATTTTGCGCTAATGAATTCCGCAAATATATCAATAATAATCCTTTTGATGTAGATAATAACGGTGATATGCTGAGCAAAAACAAGACAAACTATATAATATCTCTTCAGAAAAAAAAATCGAGGGAAAAGGAGAAACTATATATTGTTGAAGGGGATAAAATAGTTATGGAATACATTTCCGCCGGAGTGCCGATAAAAATTCTCGCGGCAAATCCTGTTTTCATCAACTCATTGAAGTATCCCGAAAAAGAGAGCATTGAAGAGATTGTTCCAACCTCTTATGAGGAGTTGAAAAAAATAAGCTCCCTTAAAACACCGCATAACGCTCTGGCGGTTGTAAAAATGCCCGATAATATCCCATTAAACAATTTTTCCGGATCTCTTTGCGTCGCTTTGGATTATATCCAGGACCCAGGAAATATGGGCACCATAATAAGAGCTGCCGCATGGTTTGGAATAAAACAGATAATATGTTCCGCGAATTGTGTTGATGTGTTCAACCCCAAGAGTGTTCAGGCAAGCATGGGCGCTATCCTGAAGGTCAACATATTTTATGGTAACCTGGAAAAAATGTTGGATCTCGCTAACAGGCAAAAAGTTCCTGTTTATGGCGCCACTCTCGATGGTGATTCCATATATGATACAATTCTAAGCAGGGAGGGCATCATACTCTTAGGCAACGAATCTAGGGGCATCTCAAAAAACATATCAAAATATGTGACCCAAAAGATAACGATCCCTTTTTTTGGCGAAACAAATTCGTTTGGAATAGAATCTTTGAACGTGGGCATGGCGGCCTCGGTTATTTTTTCGGAGTTTTCGAGGCGATAAACCAAGGTTAACGGCTAAAGTTGCTTTATTCGAAATGAAACGAGAGAATCCAGATTCTCGATTTGACCGTCTCCAGCGCGTTGCGGTACTGTTGATATCCCGGAGGTGAATCGTTTATTATCAAATTTGCCAGACCATTGGACATTTTCAATTCAACGCCCAGCTTAAAATAGGTCAGATAAAAATCGATGCCCCCACCAGCCTCATAATAGAGATCAGGCCGCTTCATCCTTATATATACCGGTTTCTCTTCGTTGAACTCTTTTTTGCCGGACAGATCATAACGATAATTCAATCCGCCAATAATGTAAGGTCTGACATTGTTCAGCCTATCGCCCTTAAACTTCAGTGAGAGCGGGAATTCCAGAAAAGAGGACTCCAAACGTTGATCTCTTCCATAACTTGACCGGTTCTTGTAATACTTAATTGTTCTCTGGCCGAAAGATACCCCCGGCAAAAATCGAAGATTCATATATTTGTTTAATCGAAGATCTGTAATGATCTGAATATTGATCCCGGGAAAAAGGTGGCTTACATCGGGATACAATGAATCTACGGAAAAGTATGATTGAGATGGTATTATATCAAAATCCATTGTGTTGGCCCCCAGACTGAAACCGAAATGTATCAACCTATCATCATACCATGACCGGTTCATTGGCTTCTGTTTTTGACCATATAACTCCACTTTTGGAAAGATCAGAAACAGCAACAGAAATATCGAAGAAAACGCTCTTTTCAACTTATTGTACTTAAACCTTAAATATAGTAAACCATTTTATTCGCGTAAATATTGTGCCAACCATTTAATTTCCCTTAACCCCGGTATAAACCGACACTATCCCGAAAGTAAGAGGTTTTTGGGCAACATCGGAATAACCCGTTCTTGTCAAAACCCTTAAAAAATCGTTGCCTTCGGGGAACTCCATCACCGACCTTGGAAGATAACTGTAGGCATCTTTGTCTTTTGAGACTACCCTTCCCACCAAAGGCAATATTTTTATAAAATAGAACCTGTAAATATGACTTAGCACAGGAACAGAGGGTTTGGAAAACTCCAGTATAAGCACTTTACCTCCGATCTTCAGGACACGGTTCATTTCCAATAGACCGCGTTCCAGATCATCAAAATTTCTTACCCCGAAGGCCGATATAACAATATCGAAACTATTTGTTTCAAAAGGTATATCTTCAGATGCGGCCAAAAAAAGCTCTATTTTATCTTGCACCCCTTTTTTAAGGAGCTTAAACCGTCCGATTTCCAACATTTTGTCGGACACATCAATGCCTTTAATACTTGAAGGGTTGTATTTGCTCGCCTCAATCGCGAGATCCGCGGTTCCCGTGGCCACGTCCAAAATCACCGATCCCGGAATTCTGGAGGAGATCATTCCCATTGCTTTCTTTCTCCAGATTTTATCGACCCCAAAAGAGGTAAGATGGTTCAGAAAATCATACCTGAACGCGATCGAATCAAACATTTTTTTAATGTTTCCTTCCTTATCTGAGGTACTACTGTTCATAAGCATATTCAGGGGACAAAAATAAGATAAGTTGAGTTATTTTGACCTTTTCACTATCTATTGTTTTCACCTGATTGGATGAACTCTAAAGGATACAGCACAACTAAATAGCATTAACCTATCAATATTCACGGTTTATATGCTAAAAATTATTGCTTATAGCCGCATATATATAACCAACAATTATTATAACAATACTAAAAAATTTTTATTATAGAAATTTATATGATTTAACATTTTTATACCTTAAATTTATACAATTTTTGACAGTCAGAATTTTTGTCGTTATGTTTTTGTTTGAAAACTATAACCAACTATTTACTAACCTATTAATTTATAAGTATTTATGAAAAAACAAATCACAAGAAGAGGTTTCTTGGGTGGTGCCGCGGCCATAGCCGCTGTTTCCGCTATTCCCTTCAGTTCATGCGCTTCCGTGGATGACTACGCTGAAAAAAACGCATTAAAAACTCCGGATGGCAAACCTAATTCAAAATTTAACGGTGTCCAGATAGGTGCTATTACTTACAGTTTCAGAAGCATGGTAAGCAACTGGGATGAGGTGATCAATGCTTGTGTCGCGGCCGGTTTGAGCTCCATTGAACTCTTTCATGTTTATGAAACCGAATTGGGAGCACCCGTTAACCCTGTTGTAAGGCAGAGAGGCGACCAAACCCCACTTACACCTGAAGAGGAGGCTGCTAGGGCTAAATATGAAGCAGATCTTGACGCTTTCAGAAAAGACCCCGCCACGATGGACAAATGGGCCGCTATGGGCAAGAAATTCAACGATGCCGGCATCGATATCCACCTCTTCAAGTGGACAGCCGGCAATACCGATGAACAGCTCGATTACTCTTTCGCCGCCGCTAAAGCTATGGGGGCAAAGGGTATCTGCACGGAAATCAGTGAAGATGCATGTAAACTTTTAGGCCCTGCCGCGGAACGCAACGGAATGTACGCGGTGTTCCACCAACACGCGCAATTCTCGCAAATGGGCACTGATGAGATTGACAGACTGCTCGCCATCTCTCCGGCCAACAGATTGAACTGGGACTGCGGACACTATTACGGATATGGCTGGGAAAATTCCACAAAGCTTGATCTCATACAATTCCTAGACAGATATGTGGATAAGATCTTTACCATCCACCTAAAAGACAAAACATCCTCGACAAACGAGACTGCTCCGGGCGCTAACCAGGTATGGGGCCAGGGAGAAACTCCGCTAAGACCATTCCTGCAGCACATCCGCGACAATTATCCCCACCTGTATCTTGACATTGAGCTTGAATACCAGATAGCCCCCTGGTCAGATGCGGTGAAAGAGACAGCTAAATGTATCCGTTACGCGAGAGAAATACTCATCTAGCCTAACGACTCTTATTTCAACCCTTTAATTGGGGCATATTATATTGCCTATAACCAACTCTACTTAGAAAAATAGAGTCCAAAACATTATGTATTATCCATAATCTTGGAAAATTGCATCTGATATTTAAAACTCTAAAAAACGTTACAGATGAAAAACGAAACGAAAGACAACAAAAAATCTGGAAGCAATTCTGTTTCCAGAAGGAGTTTTCTTGGGAAAAGTGCCATTGCCGCGGCCAGCATGACAATAATTCCCCGTCATGTCCTTGGAGGAAGCGGGTTCAAGGCGCCTAGCGATATGGTCAATATTGCCGGCATTGGAGTGGGCGCGAGAGGTGGAAGCAACATCCGTTCTATCGCCACGCCGGATGTTACCGTAGAAAAAACCTATACAGGCTACCCCAGGGTAAGCGAACGCTCCCCTACAATCCAGAGACAACAGACACAACAGAGCCCTCAAATCACCCCCGGCACTCCCAGTGGAACTGAAACCTACAAACACGCCAATATTTACGCTTTGTGCGATGTCGATTCCAAATACGCTGAACATATGTTCGCCGGTTACCCGGCCGCCAAGCAATACACTGATTTCAGGAAGATGATCGATACCGAAAAGGAGATCGATGCCGTGCTTATTGGGACACCCGACCATACACATGCCGTTATCGCGGCTTACGCCATGGCGGCGGGCAAACATGTCGCGGTTGAAAAGCCTATGACCAAAACCATTTACGAAGCGCGGAAACTGGCCCAACTGGCAAAAAAATACAATGTGGTGACACAAATGGGAAACCAGGGCCATAATGTTGAGGGAACGTACCAAACGATTGAATGGATACAGTCCGGCAAAATTGGCTGGGTTCGCGAAGTTCATATGTGGTCGAACCGTCCGAGTTGGCCCCAGGGATTTATGAACCGCCCCATAGCCCAGCCGGTTCCAAACCACCTGGATTATGATCTTTGGTTGGGACCCGCTCCCGAGAAAGGCTACAATTTTGACTGCACCCATTTTAACTGGAGAGGTCTGCGCGATTACGGCACAGGAGCTATGGGCGACATGGGCGCGCACACGTTTGACGCCCCGATACTGGCGCTTAATTTGGGTATGCCGACGGAAATTCAGGCCACCTCCACCCCATTCACGGAAGACTACCTTCCAAAAGCGGAATTTATCACATATTATTTCCCCGCCCGCGGTGGATCCCCCGAAGTGAAGGTCACATGGCAGGACGGAGGCTTGAAACCATACAGGCCGGATGGCCTGGAACCTGACCGTCAGCTTAGGGAGGCTCTTTACATAGGCGATAAAGGTATGATAATGCACGGCACACACGGGGCCAATCCGGAATTAATACCCAATGAACCGGGATTTTCAGTTGAACCTTGGCTGGAACGTCCCAAAAGCATATACATCGATTTTATTGAAGCTATCAAAGAGGGAAGAAAAGCGAAAAACGATTTTGAAATCTCCGCGAAACTGACCGAAATAATGCTTCTCGCCAATATCGCTGTTGCCGCGCAACAGATAAATCTGACCTTGCAGTATGACGCTGAAAACGTCAAGATAACCAACCTCCCCGAAGCCAATGACTACTTCCATTATGAGTACAGGAAGGGCTGGGAACAATATCTTGAAGTTTAAAGCCACCAAGCCACATAAAGCAGGATTCAAACGATATTAAACACATTTAAATGAGAAGCCATGAAAAACAATAATAAAGAAAAGTCAAAACACAACATCTCAAGAAGAGGGTTTTTGACGACCACAGCATCTGCCGCGGTTGGATTGACAATTGTACCCAGGGAAGTTCTGGGAGGTCCCGGATACCAGTCACCCAGCGACATGGTCAACATTGCCGGTGTAGGTATTGGTAGCCAGGGAGGAGGCGATATACAGAGAATCGCGACGATGGATGTGCCTACCCGGCAGGCACCGGAACTTAACCCCTACCAGAAGAATGTCAGGGAGACTTATGCGGGCATTCCCCAACCACCGCGAACAGGTGCGCCTGGTGGTGGTGGAGGCGGTGCCACACAGGCGCCGTTCAAGCATGCCAATATCTATGCCCTGTGCGATGTTGACTCCAATTACGCCGCGCATATGTTCAAAGGTTATCCCAACGCCAAAAAGTACAAAGATTTCCGCAAGATGATTGAAAAAGAGAAGTCCATTGACGGAGTGGTAATTGGAACCCCTGACCATACCCATGCCGTAATAGCCGCTTACGCTATGGCCGCGGGAAAAGGAGTTTTTGTTGAGAAACCCATGACAAAGACCGTTTATGAAGCCCGTAAACTGGCCCAACTGGCCAAGAAGTACAACGTGGTTACACAAATGGGAAATCAGGGACACAATTCGGAAGGAACATACAAGACAATAGAATGGATTCAATCGGGTAAAATCGGCTTTGTCAAGGAACTAAACATGTGGACCAGTGCTCCGTCATGGCCACAGGGATTCCTTACACGCCCACCCAAACAAAGAGTTCCAAGAGGATTGGACTACGATTTGTGGCTGGGACCTGCTCCCGATAAACCGTACAATATTGACCTGCTACCATTTAACTGGAGAGGCCTGAGAGATTACGGTACAGGAGCGATGGGCGACTTTGGCGCCCATATCATGGATGCCCCCATACTCGCGTTGGAATTGGGTATGCCCACCCATATCCAGGCCACATCTACTCCATTTACCGAAGACTATCTCCCCAGAACGGAATTGATTACCTATAAATTTCCCAAACGGGGACACCTTCCGGCAGTAACGGCCACCTGGAGGGACGGCGGTCTAAAACCCGACAGACCCAGGGCACTTGAAGCCAACAGAGCGCTCGCGGCTGCTCTGTACATTGGAGATAAAGGTATGCTTATGCACGGCACACACGGAGCGGCCCCCGCTTTGATACCCGACGAACCCGATTTCTCGGTTGAACCTTGGCTGGAACGTCCGGAAAATGTATACGTCGACTTTGTAAATGCCATCAAGGAGGGCAGAAAGGCAAAGAACGATTTCGAAATTTCAGCTAAATTGACGGAGATAATGCTTCTTGGCAATATTGCTGTCTTTGCCCAGTCAATAAACGACTCTCTTGAATATGACGCTGAAAATATGAGATTTACTAACATTCCCGAGGCAAATGATTTCTTACACTATGAATACCGGAAAGGTTGGGAGCAATATCTTGAAGTATAAACATTTTTAATTTTTTTATAGGAGGCCGTTTCAA
>DUOU01000037.1 GCA_012838685.1 Bacteroidota bacterium
AGGGTAACTAATGGGTCACCCTTCCTGAATATCACAATTTTTAGACAGAACCTATTGTGCGCTCTTATATTCCTGTATTATTCCTTTAACATCTTCAGGAGATAACCTGCCATAGACTTTGTCGCCTACCAGAACAACGGGAGCTAAACCGCATGCGCCAACACAACGCAGTGAGTTCAGGGAAAACAATCCATCCTTGTCGGTTTCACCAACCGCGATGCCCAGTTCTTTCTTAAACTCTTCAAGAACCTTTTCAGCTCCTCGTACGTAGCAAGCTGTACCCATGCATACTGAAACAGGATATTTACCCTTTGGTATCATGGAGAAGAATGAATAAAACGACACAACTCCGTAAACTTTGGCAGTTGGAATTTTGAGTTCTTGCGCGATAACCTCTTGAGCTTCCGCTGGAAGATAGCCAAGGAAATCTTGGGTTTGGTGCAACACGTTGATCAATTCTCCGGGATTGTTGTTGAATGATTCGCAAATGGAGGAAATCTTCTCCCTGACATCTTTTCTGATTTTTATTTTTATACTTGACATAATCTCTTTATTTGCTCATTAAGTATTCTATTTATCAAGATCAACTTCGATCAAAGGTTTTCTGTCGAAATAATGGGTATGAAGCAGGTGGTGAGCTTTTTCACTTCCCGGCTTACCCAAGAATTCCTTGTAAATTTCCTGTATAGATGGATTTTCGTGGGATTTTCTGATAGGCATATTTCTATCGGCTTCATAAATTGCTTGCCAACGGGCTTTAATAATCTCGCTGTTTCCATGGTGAAGTGGTTGGCCTCCACCGTCGATACATCCACCGGGACAAGCCATTATCTCTATTACATGGAAATTGCTTTCCCCTCTCTTAACCTGTTCAAGAAGTTTTCGTACGTTGCTCAGTCCATTAGCTATTCCAATATTTAGTTTGAATCCATCAATATCAACTACCGCTGATCGGACTCCTTCAAGACCGCGAAGCTCCTCGAAATCGATTTTAGGAAGTGTTTTTCCGGTTATAACCTCATATGCGGTTCGGCAAGCGGCTTCAATAACTCCTCCTGTTGTGCCGAAAATAACGGCCGCACCGGTTGACATTCCAAGTGGTCTATCAAATTCAGTATCCTTAAGAGCAGAAAAATCAATGTTCGCCTGCTTTATAAGATGTGCCAATTCCCTGGTAGTTATGGAGTAATCAACATCCGGGTTGCCATTGACCTTAAACTCATCGCGGCCACATTCATATTTTTTAGCAAGGCAAGGCATTACGGAAACGACAATCATGTCCTCCCTCTTAATGCCAATTTTGTCAGCAAAATAACTTTTTGCTATCGCACCGAACATCTGTTGTGGCGATTTAGCGGTAGACGGTATATCCTTTAATTCAGGGAACTGATATTCAAGGAAATTTACCCATGCGGGGCAACAAGATGTCAGCAGGGGTAATTTGGCGTCTTTTTCACCGTTGAGGAAGCGGGTCAACCTTCCGATCAATTCGGTTCCCTCTTCCATAATGGTCAGATCGGCGCTCCAATCAGTATCAAATACATAATCAAAACCCAAAGCTTTCAATGCGGAGACGATTTTACCCGTAACAATGCTTCCGGGCTTCATGCCGAATTCCTCTCCCAAGGCGACTCGAACTGCTGGTGCTACCTGAACAACCACGGTTTTTTCCCCGTCAGCTATTGCCCTGATAATTTTCGCGGTGTGGTCAACTTCGGTAAGAGCCCCAACAGGACAAACGGCAACGCACTGTCCGCAGAATGTACAGGGGGAGTGGTCAAGATGCTGGTTAAATGCTGTGGAAACAACTGCCGGAAATCCTCTTTCAATTGCCGAAAGAGCTCCAACAGTTTGTAGTTCATTGCACATCATCTCACATCTGCGACACATGATACATTTGTTCATGTCGCGAATAATAGAAGGCGATACTTCCAATTGATATTGTGACTGTTCTCCCTCGAAAGGAATTTCCCTTATTCCAAATTTTATTGCCAGATCTTGTAGCTCACAGTTTCCGCTTTTCGCGCACTTTAAGCAATCTGCGGGGTGGTCGCTCAGGATAAGCTCAAGAACCGTTCTTCTCGCATTAATTGCCCTTATGGAATTGGTCCTGACAACCATACCTTCCACGCATTCAGTTACGCAGGCAGGAGCGAGATTGCGGCGACCTTCCACTTCAACAACACAAATTCGGCAACCGCCTGGTCTGTTGTGAATGTTCATGCCACTCAATTCAAAATGGCAAAGTGTGGGAATAGTTATACCAATTTGTTGCGCGGCCTTTAAGATCGTTGTACCTTTTGGTACCTCTACTTCTTTAAAGTCAATTGTTAATTTTATTGTATCCATTATTTCAATATCCTTCTATATTATACTAATCGCGTTGAACTTACATCTCTCATAGCAAGTCCCGCATTTGATACATATCTCCTGGTTGATTTCGTGTGGCATTTTCTTGTCGCCCTTGATAGCACCAACCGGACATGAGCGGGCACAGGCAGTACAACCAATACATTCTTCAGTATCTATTACATATTGCTTGAGCGCTTTACGTTGACCGGCCGGACATTTTTTGTTTTCCACATGGGCAAGATACTCGTCCCAAAAATTATCCATAGTTGATAATACCGGATTTGGAGAGGTCTGGCCCAAACCGCACAAAGCAGTATCTTTGATAACCTTGCACAGGTTTTTAAGGTTATCCAGGTCCTCCACCTTACCTTTACCCTGTGTTATTTTGTCAAGTAGCTCATAAAGTCTTTTGTTGCCGATCCTACATGGCGCACATTTTCCGCATGACTCCTCTACGGTGAATTCAAGGTAAAACTTGGCGACAGAGACCATACAACTGGTTTCGTCCATTACGATCATACCGCCAGATCCCATCATAGAGCCGGCGGCGATCAGATTATCATAATCTATCGGGGTGTCAAGGAATTTTTCGGCAAGACAGCCTCCGGAGGGTCCTCCGGTTTGTACCGCCTTAAATTGTTTTCCGTTTTTGATGCCACCGCCAATTTCATAAATAACTTCCCTCAGTGTAATGCCCATGGGAATTTCAATCAGGCCAACATTGTTGATCTGTCCGGCAAGCGCGAAAACTTTTGTACCTTTTGATTTTTCGGTTCCGATTGATGAAAACCATTCATATCCCTTATTGATTATAACCGGAATGTTGGCGAAAGTTTCAACATTGTTGACATTCGATGGTTTTTTGAAATAGCCCTCTTGAGCCGGGAAGGGTGGTTTGAAGGTCGGTTCTCCCCTATGACCCTCCATAGAGTGAATAAGTGCAGTTTCCTCGCCACAGACAAAAGCTCCCGCTCCATAGCGCAATTCGATGTCGAAATCAAAACCGGACCCGAGGATGTTTTTACCCAGAAGGCCACATTTTCTTGCCTGATCAATCGCTATTTTCAGTCGTTTTATGGCTAAAGGATATTCGGCGCGAATATATACCAAACCCTTTGTCGCGCCAATGCAAAAACCTCCTATGGCCATCGCCTCGACAACTGAGTGTGGATCGCCTTCAAGGATAG
>DUOU01000038.1 GCA_012838685.1 Bacteroidota bacterium
CCAAAAAAACAATCGTTTGAAAATTATAACGACCAATATATCAAAGAAGTACAATATAAAATTAACCGAAGACCCAGAGAAAAACTAGGTTTCCTTTCTCCAAAAGAAGTATTTTTCGCTTCTTTGGAGAAAAAAGTTGCATTGGCAAGTTGAATCTACGTCCTATTAAAATCAAATTAAGATTTGCAAAATGTTGTCTAATTAGTTAACTTTGTAGTATGGCTTTTGAAAGACAAATTATCTTCTATAAGAGATATTTTCTGGATTTCTATGAAGAACAACCAGATGATGTTCAATCCAAGATTGAATGGACACTGGGATTAATCAGGGTAACTCTTCATGTTCCGGAAAAATATTTTAAACACATGGAGGATACCAAAGGTCTTTTTGAAATTAGAGTTGATGCAGGAAATAACATTTATAGAATATTTTCATTCTTTGATCATGGTAATATTGTGGTAGCCGGGAATGCGTACATAAAGAAAACACAGAAAACACCTAAGAAAGAGATTGAAAGAGCTTTAAAAATTATGGAGGAGTACAAAAATGAAAAAGGCAGAAAATAACATAACAACGTTCGAGGAACTTCTTGATAATAAATACGGTAAAAGAGGTACACCAAAACGTGAAGAATGGGAACAGCAGTTTGAAATCTTCAGGCTCGGTGCGCTACTTGAAGATGCCAGGCTTAAAATGGGCCTTACTCAAGAAGAGCTAGCAAAGAGATGTGGAACAAACAAATCATATATTTCAAGGATTGAGAATAATGCTTCAGACATAAGGTTATCAACCTTGATGAAGATTATTCAAAAGGGGTTTGGAGGGCATTTAACACTTACACTGAAACTTGACTAAAAAGCACTGTCGGTAACAGGTCGATACATGTCATTGGCGCTCCGCACCGCGAGAATCTTCTGGCTAAAGAAGATCGTTAAGTGGCCAGCGGTGCGGCCTGTCTCGCTGCTGCGGGGACTCCCGCCTGATATCACGGTTTTTGCCAACGCAAGAATAAACTAATAACAATCATATCCCTGCAGCGCATCACGAGTGCAAAAACATGCGCCATCCCGAAGCGGCGCCAACAACACATACCGCCGAACGTTGTTTTCTTTCTTGACCCGTCCTAAAAAAAGGCTACACAACACGTAGCAAAAATGTATAAAAATGATGGAATCGTAAGAAGGTACAGCGAGGGTTTCAAACTCAAGATCCTGGCCGAACCCAGCACGGGAAATTATTCCAAAAAGCAATTGGGAGAGATTTATGGTATAAACCGGACCACCATAAACGAATGGATAAAGAAGTACAACCGGAAAGATTTAATGAACACACGGATACCAGTGGAAACACAAGACGAAACAACGAGGATCAAAGCCTTACAAAAATAAATCAAATTGAGGATTCTAATTTTACACTATCTTTGTGTTATGATTATCAAAGAAGAAATATCAAAACATTTACCAGACCTCATTATGTTGCTTGAGACTCATAATGTGAAATATCTATATGCTTTTGGGTCTGCCGTTAGCAATAAATTTGACAATGCAAAAAGTGATATTGACCTTCTGATAGAGATTGACGAACCGGATCCTATTAAAAGAGGTGAAAAGCTTATTTCAATATGGGATTCTTTTGAATATCTGTTCAACGGAAAATTAGACGCTTAGTTGTATTTTGAAATAAATACACTACCTTTGATACTATCATATGATACTATCAAGGGTTAAATAAATGAAACCACCATATAAAATAACCGGAAAGATTTTAAATTTAGTTGCTTCGATTTCCCAAAAAATTGGAGATAAAAATACAACTAAATATAGGTACAAATAAAACCTAACCCACAAATCTGCCACTGCATATAATCCGAAACTGATACTTGCACTAATCACTTTAGGGGATTACTCGCTTCGCTCGTGATCCCCTAAAGTGGCGCTTCAAAAGCAAAAAATCATCTTGGGCGTCGCCCAAGATAATATTGTTTTCTTCCGCTGTCTGTTCATGCCAAGGCATGACTTACTTATCGCGGAGAAAAGGGATTACTCGCTTCGCTCGTGATCCCTTTGGGAGTACCATACAACACCTTCATGAACCGTTCCGGTTTTATTGTATCGCAAAGAAGGGGGATTACTCGCTTCGCTCGTGATCCCCTAAAGTGGCGCTTCAAAAGCAAAAAATCATCTTGGGCGTCGCCCAAGATAATATTGTTTTCTTCCGCTGTCTGTTCATGCC
>DUOU01000039.1 GCA_012838685.1 Bacteroidota bacterium
AACAGCAAGTTTGGGTTAACTTCGAGCGAACTTCTCGATGCTTTGGATTTTATAGAAAAAAACAAAATAGGTGATTGTCTCAAACTTATACATTTTCATATAGGTAGTCAGGTTACCAAAATCAGACGGATTAAGACAGCTTTAAGAGAGGCGTCCCAGTATTATGTGCAGTTAAGAAAACTTGGATTTAATATTGAGTTTGTAGATGTTGGTGGTGGATTGGGAGTTGATTACGATGGTACCGGATCTTCCAGTAGTGAAAGTAGTGTTAATTACACTCTTCAGGAATATGTAAACGATTCGGTCAGCACCTTTGTCGATGCCAGCGATAAAAACAATATCCCCCATCCAAATCTTATTACCGAATCGGGACGGTCGTTGACAGCCCACCACTCAGTGCTTATTTTTGAGGTTCTTGAAGCAACGTCATTCTCAGAGTGGGATCCGGAGGACGAAGTTGGCGAAGATGACCATGAGATGGTCAAAGAGATGCTTCAGCTTTTGGACAATCTAAACCAACCTAGGATGTTGGAGACATGGCATGATGCCCAACAGATAAGGGAAGAGGCTCTTGATCGTTTTAGTCTGGGTTTGATTGACCTTGACACCAGGGCAAAAGTTGAAAAACTATTCTGGTCTATCGCTAAAAAGGTAAACAGGATAGCCGGAAATCTGAAGCACGTGCCGCCAGAAATTTCAAGAATATCAAGGTTGTTGTCAACCAAATATTTCTGTAATTTTTCACTTTTTCAATCATTGCCCGACGCATGGGCAATAGATCAGATATTCCCGATAATTCCTATACATAGGTTGGACGAAGAGCCGCAGGTATCGGCGACTTTACAGGATATGACTTGTGATTCGGATGGAAAGATTGATAATTTCATACCAATAAAAAATGCTTCGCATCGGATTCTTCTGCACCCATTAAGTTCAAAAGAGCCATATTATCTTGGCGTTTTCCTTGTTGGCGCTTACCAAGAGATTTTAGGGGATCTTCATAATCTCTTCGGTGATACAAACGTTGTCCATGTGTCGGTTGACAAAGATGGTTACCACATTGACAAGGTAATAGATGGCGAGACTATCGCGGAGGTACTTGACTATGTCCAGTACAATTCAAAGAAAATGGTGCGCACCGTTGAGACTTGGGTCGCCACATCAGTTAAGGGAGGAATAATATCTCTTGAGGAGGGAAAAGAGTTTCTTTCAAATTATAGATCCGGTTTGTACGGTTACACCTATCTTGAATAGCTTCTGCCTGTTTCATTTGGTGATATCTATTGTTGACCAATGAATCATCTCTATTAAGTTGACGGATCAATAATTTTAAAAGAGCCGGGAAATACCGAAAGTTTTCAGCCATCGGCATAATTCAAACTGTAACGGGCATTTGTCGGCTTCTAATTTTATAAGAGGATTGAATATGGCCATAGAGCGTTTCTTAAAATAAGAAAATAGTTCCATATTCGCGTTCGGTAAAGATTATGGTATAAATCGTACCTAACCCTTCACAAATTTGAATAATTGTTAAATTTTTGGAGCTCCGTATAGGTTTAGCTTGAATTTTTGGAGCTCCCCGGTCGATATAATATATGTTTTAATGAATAAACTTCTGTTGTGTAATGAGGCTGTCGCCCAGGCGGCTATTGATGCGGGAGTGAGCGGGATGTACGCATATCCGGGCACACCCTCTACCGAAATTATGGAATACTTTATCTCTTCTGAAGAGGCCGCGAAAAAAAATATACATCGTCAATGGTCTTCAAATGAGAAAACCGCCGTGGAGGCCGCCATAGGGATGTCTTATGCCGGGAAGAGGGCAATGGTAGCCATGAAGCATGTGGGGCTGAATGTTGCGGCTGATGCCTTTATGAATGTCGCGGTGACAGGCGTAAATGGAGGGTTGATTGTTGTGGTTGCCGATGATCCGTCAATGCATTCTTCACAAAATGAACAGGATTCAAGATTTTATGCTCGATTCGCCAATATTCCATGTTATGAGCCTTCAAACCAGCAAGAGGCTTATGATATGGTTTTTGATGCGTTTAGATTATCCGAGAAATACCGTTTGCCTGTTTTAATGAGACTGGTAACCCGACTTGCCCATTCCAGAGCGCCGATAAAATTCAAAACCGATAAAAACCATCAGAAAAATATAACGCTTCCGGATGATCCGATGCAATATATACTTTTACCGGCAAACGCTAGAAAAAGAAACAAGATTCTGATAGAGAATTACGAGATGGTAAGATTTGACAATAGATTGTCAAAATTCAATAGCTTTGAAGATGGGAAGGAGAGGCGGATGGGGGTTATAGCTACCGGGGTAGCTTATAACTATCTAAAAGAGAATATATCTTCATCTGAAAACAGCTGCCCAATATTAAAAATTTCCGCATATCCTTTTCCAAAAGATATAGTGTTGGGGATTTTTAGCAGGTGTGAGGAGGTGATAGTGCTTGAAGATGGATATCCCTTCCTGGAGGAGAGTCTCAGGGGATTGCTTGATAACGGAAGAAAAATTTATGGAAGGATGGATGGAACAGTTCCAAGGGATGGCGAGTTAAATCCCAATATTGTCGCCAGGGCTCTTGGAATCTCTTCCAATAATTATACCCCCGTTCCATCGGTAGTAAAACCTCGTCCTCCCCAGTTTTGCAAGGGTTGTAGCCATATCGATATGTATCTCGCGCTTAATGAAGCTATGAGACAATACGGCAATGGCAGGGTATTCGCGGATATAGGTTGTTATACACTTGGGGCATTACCACCATATAAATCCATCAGTTCAACGGTAGATATGGGAGCGTCTATAACTATGGCAATTGGAGCGGCTGATGCGGGTTTGGTGCCTTCTGTGGCCGTTATCGGTGATTCTACCTTCACGCATTCCGGAATGACGGGATTACTTGATGCGGTAATAAAAAAATCCCCCATAACTGTTATTATTTCAGATAATTCAACGACCGCGATGACCGGTGGACAGAAGTCACAGGCGACAGGTATGCTCGATAAAATATGCCTGGGACTTGGAGTTGAGCCTGAGCATATGAGGGTTATTGCTCCCCTCCCAAAGCATCACGAGGAAAATGTGGGAATTTTAAGAGAGGAGATAGCATATAATGGTGTTTCTGTTATAATATCGAGAAGAGAATGTATTCAAACGGCAAAAAGAAAAAGGAGATGAAGAAAGATATAATACTCTCGGGTGTAGGGGGACAAGGTATTCTTACCATTACTTCCGTCATAGGATTGGCGGCAATGAAGAGCGGATTGAGGTTAAAGCAATCTGAAGTACATGGAATGAGCCAGAGGGGAGGAGATGTACAATCGCATCTTAGGATATCGGATGGCACAATATTTTCGGATCTTATACCAATGGGCGAATGTGATATTATAATATCTGTTGAACCCATGGAGGCGTTGCGTTACATTCCTTGGCTTTCAAAGAATGGATGGGTTATTACCAATGCGGTGCCATTCGAAAATATTTCCGGTTATCCTCCAATATCGGATATAATTTCCGAACTGGAAAAAATAGACAATCATATTATTATTGATGCCGGGGAGGTCGCTTCCAGGATTAATTCGCCTCTCTCCGGGAATATTGTTGTCCTGGGTGCCGCCTCTCCATATCTGGAGGTTGTGTCCAGCAGTTCTCTTGAAGATGCTATAAGATTATTTTTCAGTACCAAGGGGGAGGATATTGTCGAGAAAAATATTTTGGCGTTTAATGAAGGCAAACGGATATCGGAAGCGATTATAAGGTCAAAAAAATAAGGCCGCACACTGTACAGCCTTATTTTTGAAACACAGCGAAAAGTTCCATCCACACATTCTAGCTTGCCTTTTTTCTAAGTAGCGCGAGGTCGTTCAAAACAATTTCGGTTACATACCTGGTAACTCCGCTTTTGTCTTCGTAGCTCCTATATACCAGTTTTCCTTCCAGGGCCACCTCATTGCCTTTTTTGAGATACTTTGACACAATGTCGGCCAAACCGTTCCAAGCGACAATATTGTGCCAGGTCGATTCACTCACCTTTTGCCCTTCGGCATTCTTGAATTCTTCCCGGGTGGCGATAGTGAAATTAGCCACCTTTTTCCCTGATTCCAGAGTTTTGACTTCTGGATCCTGACCGAGATTTCCGATCAACTGGACCCTGTTTCTTAAATTGTTCATGATACGTTTTGTTAGTTAATAAATCAATTACTCGTAACAAATGTATATCATCCGTACAGGCTGTTTCGGTTATTAAACGTTTATATCCGTTTATTAGTCGATTATAAACGTTTGTAAGCGGCTAACATATTATGCTATAAAACAATGATGCATTATTTCCCTTGTATAAAAAAATAAAAAGATTTACCTTTAATCCCAGATTGTGCTATAAAAACATATACCGTGGAAAAAAAGAGATGCCTTGATTGCGGTGACATTATTAGGGGAAGAACCGATAAGAAGTTCTGCTCTGATCAGTGCAGGAACAATTACAACAACAAACTTAACAGGGACAGCAATAACTTTGTGCGCAATGTTCACGGCTTGCTTAGAAAAAACAGACGCATACTTTCTGATTTTTACAATGATGGAAAGACAAAGGTACATACCGACGCTTTAATCGCTCTCGGATACAATTTTAATTTCTTTACCCACATAATCCAATCGGCCGACGGTCGTGAATGCCGTTACTGTTTTGAATTTGGCTACAGAATACTGGAAAACGATTTCCTGGAGATATCTTTTAATGGTCAATATCTGGAATATCAATAATTTTTTATTCCATTAACCTATCCAATTCCGGTGGTTTTACATACTCCTCCGTATCCCAGTCGCTGTTGGCGAGATCCCAAAGGTTGGCGAAGCTGATCCGTACAATTTTCTCCATGATATCCCAATCTATGGTCGTTATTTCGTCGAAAGGGGTATGGTACTCTTCGCGATGTCCGGGTTTGAACCTCATAATTGGAATACCCATCTCCACGAACGACCTGTGGTCACTGCCCCCCAAAGGGTTGGGTGATGGTTGATAATCTATCTCAAGTCCAATATTGTGCCTTTTATTGTTGAGTTCGGTGTAATCTTTGTAGATAGGATAGGACTCATTATAGGTCATCGTCACCACGTTCGGCCTGTCATCATCAACATACCTCGATATCATATCAAAGTTGATGTTCATTTTGATGTTTTCCAATGGGCAAACAGTATTTCTGACGAAATAACGGGATCCCAGCAGCCCCACCTCCTCGGCGCTCCAAAACGCGAAAACAATTGTTTTGTTGGGTTGCTCTCCCGCCGCCATTATCGCCTTGGCGATTGTCATTACACCCACGGTTCCGGATCCGTTATCGTCCGCTCCGTTCCAAATGTATCCATCCTTCATTCCCATATGGTCGTAATGGGCGCCAACAACAATGATACTGTTGGGGTCTTTTCCCTCGACCATGCCAAGGATATTCCTGGTTTCTACTCTTGTTGAGTTGACACTCGACTTAAAATACAACTGTTTGTTCCAGGATCTGTTAACAATATTTTTTTGTTTATAGTTTGAAGGGTTGCTCAAATAGTTCTCTATGTTTATCCCTGATCCCTTTAAAATCTCTTGGGCAACGCCGCATGAAACCGTCGCCCTGATAAAACTTGTCGTTCTTGAATTTATGGGAATAGAGTACCTCGCGTTGCCGTTATTTGGTGATGGCGGATATTCGGCAAAGTCTGCCCGCAGGAAGTCGGCCTTAACCTCACTGCCAACAATCTGGACTTCAGGATCGAATTCAATGATTCCCAAAGCTCCTTCGCTGATCATAAACTGCTCAGATTGGGAGATTGAATGCCTGATTTCCGTTGTTGTCAGCCTGTTCTCGAAAAAACCGGGGTAACCTTTTATCTTTAAAAGAAATTTGCCCCCAATATCAAGGCCTTTGAAATCGTTGTGTCCGGTTTTATCATCTTTAATCCCATAACCTACAAATATGATTGGGGCCTCTATTTCCTCCGAATAACTCGTTGGGAGGGCGGTATAGTCGATATTATAATTAAGGGAAAGGGTTCTGGACACCTCCTTGCCGTTATCGATAATTTTTAATACAGGAGCCTCAACAGATTCGCTTCTTATCAGGGGGAAGTTCTGGAAATAACCTCTTTCAGAAGAATTTCCCGGGGATAGCATATCTCCGGCAGGCTTGATGCCATAAAGTTTCAGAATACTGGAAATATATTCTCCGGCGAGGAACAGTCCCCTTTCTCCTATGGCCCTTCCTTCCATTAAATCGGACGATAGAAACTCCAATTGGGCCTCAAGTACATCTTTGTTGATCGCTGAAAGACCCCTTGTTTTGGCTTCGTCTTGGGGGAACAGGGTGCTTGTCGTAGCGAGTAACAAAAAAAACACGAAAAACAGTTTGATCGATGTGGAAATCAATGGTTCGCCAATGTAATTCAATTTTGCCATAACATATATATTGGTACCCGTCTAAATAAATATCCATAAACGTACAAATAAAATATCTCATCCAACAGTTTTTAAATCTGTTTTTAATGTCTGATGAAATCCTAGGGGCGACCGAGTTGAATAATGATCCAATTTTATTGAACAGAACAGTATAAGTTTCTGATCGTTTTTTAACCTTCAGGGATACTGTTGGCTAAGTCTCTATCCGAATAGATTTTTATTGGTTATTTGAATAATATTTGGCTTGAATCTTGGTTTTTAATCAAGAAACGGAACATATTTGGCGGTTAAATCTGTCACATTGCGTTATATTCGCGAAAATAAATAAAAAAGGATGGAAGTGATTAATAGACCAAAAATAGATGGTATCGGGGGGATTGTCGCGGGAATGATTTTACTTTTCTCTTTAAATGGCTGCAAAGAGAAAAATGAATACAACTATCCCTCTGTAGAGACAGGAGAGTTATCGGGCATTACCGAAAACAGTGTCATTATTGCGGCTAAAGTGACAGATATGGGAAGTTATGAGGTGACCGAGAGGGGATTTGTCTGGAACACGACCGGATCGCCTACACTGGCATCAGGCGACACATTGACCGTTGGGGCAGGGTTGGGAACTTATACGGCTTCTATTGAGAATCTTTTACCATCTACCAAATATCATATAAGAGCATACGCGACAAATAGGGCTGGCACAAAATATGGCGGACTGAGAAACTTCTGGACCCTGGGCCCTCCCGTGCTTTATACCTATTATCCATATGGAGTCACTTCAGTTTCGGCAACAATAAAGGGCAAGCTTGTCTATGTTGGAAACCATCCCGTCATAAAAATGGGAATATGCTGGAACATGGAGGGAACGCCCGATTTATCCGATAATGTGTTGGAATACAGTGGTACGGATAGTACTTTTGTTTTTCAACTTGTCGATCTGGACCCTCTGACGACATATTATGTAAGATCATTAGCTATAACAGAGAAAGATACCTCCTATGGAGAGGTTAGGACATTTACAACATTTGGGGGATATATTGAAGATATTGATGGGAATTCATATGAGGTTGTCAGAATTGGCGACCAGTACTGGTTATCGAAAAATCTTGGGGTCACCAGGTACAACGACAATACTCCGATAGAAAAAGTCGAAACCGCTTCGGAGTGGATTTCAACTACCAATCCCGCATATAGTGTATATGACAATTCAGATACTCTTGATGTTACATATGGATACCTCTATAATTGGTATGCGGTTAATTCGGGAAATTTGTGTCCCGTTGGATGGCATATATCAACTGACGAGGATTGGGCGAAACTTGACACATTTCTTGGAGACGATGCCGCCAATAAGCTAAAAGATCCGGATGGTGATTGGACCAGCGTCCTCGGGGCAACAAATGAAACCAATTTTTCGGCTATTCCCGCTGGATATAGGGGACTGAACGGAGTTTTCAGCGGGCTGAAAAGGGATGCCGCATGGTGGACTACCGCGGCTAACGGGGATAATTACGCATGGCTTTGGGAAATGAGTTCATCCTCAACGGGATTGGCGAGAAACAGTTATTTAAAGAGCAGGGGCAATTCGGTACGTTGCGTTAAAGATTAAAGACTACCGTTACAGTTCCGGTTTTTGTGATTTTTCCCCCTGTTGCGGTAGTTATTCTCAATTGCCACAGATAGACCCCTTCAGGAACTATCGTGCCGGATGACCTGCCATCCCACTCTTCGAGATAATCTCTCGATTCAAAAATTATATTTCTGTTTATATTCGTGATTGTCAGCAGATATTCGTTGGGTATAAAGGACAGGATAGGCCGAAAAGTGTCATTTTGTCCATTTCCGTCCGGAGTAAACAAATTTGGTACGGTAATTTTTACGGCGGCTTTTACCGCTACTGGCTGGGAGAGGCTTGTTCCGATAATTCCGTAGGGATTGCCCGACTCTTCCGCCTTGATCATAAAAAAGATTTCGCTGGCGCTCGCCAGTTCCATGTAATCATCATATAACACGGTCAGAGTTGTATCGCCGGGATCGATAATTTTATCTTCATAAAAGCCGGATCCCCAATTTACCATTAAATATTGCTTGGTAATATTACCGTGCCAATTCCGGTATTTGTTCCATTTGAGGTCAATAATGTTGTCATCTGTTCTATCCGCGGACAGCACAATATTGGAGGCTATATTTGAAAAAACAATAGCGCTGTCGCAGTTATTGACGGCCGCAATTTTATATAGATATCTTTTTAATGGATTCGCGCCGATATCTTCATATAGAATATGGTCGTCGGTTGAAACCAACGATGCTATTGGCATGAATTCTGTCCCGGGGGCCTCTTTTCTGAATAACCTGAAAGTTTTGATCTCAGATAGCGGGTCGATTGTAAATGAAAGTGATATCTTGTTGTCAATGCCTGTTGTCGCGTAATCGGCGTTAATCCATGAGGGGAGCCTGCTCATATAAGTGTTGACACAAAAAATATTCGATTCACTTTGATAATCGCCGACCAAATTGGCGACCACCTTGAAACAATATTGGCTGTTTATCATGAAATCATAAATAACATATTCAGTGGTACTGTTATCGGTTTCCCCAGCCAATTCCCATTCGCCGTCGTTCAATGTAAAATATAATTTATAGCCTGTAACTGTCCTTGGGAAAGAGAGATATTCGTTCCATATAATATCTATTTTGTTGTTGCAGGTGTCTGTTGTTGAGGAACAATATACGGTCCTAAGATCGTTTGAAAGGGGGCTGATATTATCGGAGCTGTCGATCGCGGCGACAACATACGATTGGCTGAAATACCCTGCTCCTACATAGGAAATATGATCATAACTGGTAGCGGCGGGATCCTTTATTGTATCAATGGCGAAGCCCTCGCCGTCGTTGAACTCATATACCACATAGCCACTGACATCGGCCGAAGGACTTGGCGTCCAGTTAAGCTCTATTATTCCGCTGGCGTTGTTGACCGAAACTAAATTCAGCTCAGGTGGCAGGGGTGGTGTTATGTCAACCTGGCATAATAGATCCAAACTGCTCCAGAACAGTATAACTACAATCATATATGCGGAATATTGTTTCATTCTTGTATCATTCTTTACCTGCGGTCACAACTGTCAGATCATCAATTTTGTAATATCTGTTCACAAGTTCCATTATTTCGTCGGCCGCGATATTTTTAATTTTCTCCTCCAATAGATAATTGAAATCATTTTTCAATCCGAACTCATAAAGTGATCTGAAATTATCTATCAAGGCGAATGGTCCGTCAAGCGATCTGACGAGGTTGCCCAACATATAGTTTTTCACAGTTTCAAGTTCGTCATTTTTTACCGGTTCCCTGCCAAGTATGGATACTTCTTTAAGTATCTCATCTATCGCTTCATTCGTATTGGCTTGGTTTACCTCCGTGAAAATTACCTTTATACCCGATTGTTGGGTTGAATAGAGCGATGATGCTATTCCGTAGGAAAACCCTTTATCTTCCCTGATATTCTTCATTAGTCGGGATCCGAAATAACCTCCCAATATGGTGTTAACGACTTTCAGGCCTGGATAATCCGGGTGGCATTTGTTAATGGTGGTAGAGCCTATTCTTATGGCTGTTTGCACCGCGTTGGCCTTTTCGGTATGTCGACGTTTTTCCGGTTTTTTGGGAATGAAGTTGAATTCCAGGGGAACAAGATCTCTTCTTTGTTGGTTTCCAAAATACTTGTTTATAAGTTGTTCCGTGTTTTTGGGGATTTTTCCGGCAACAACAATATAGAGATTGTCCGGGATGTAACAATTCGCGTGAAAAGTTCTTAATTGTTCTGTCGTTATCTTATCGAAATCCTTTAGTTCCACGGTTCTGCCATAGGGGTGGCCATTCCCGAAGATATTTGAAAAAAAACTTTCTTTGGCCAGAACAGCCACAATGTCGCGGGAAATCAGGTAGTCGTTTTTCTGTTTGCCAAGGAGCGTTGTCAGCTCCTTTTCTCCAAATGAGGGTCTGATCAACATGTCGGAAGCCAGTTCAAGAGCGTTTTCCAGGTATTTATTTAGACAGAATATGGAGAGTCCCGCTTTGTCGTATGAGCAGAACAGAGTGTACATAATTCCATGGAAATCGAGTTTTTCGTTCATCTCCTCAGCTTTCATACTGACAGTGCCCTCCTTGAGCATCATATTTGTTATAGGGGCGACCATCGGTAATTCCGAATTGATTTCACCCGCATCGAAGATGAAGTCTATTCGTACAATCTCCTCGCTGCCGACATTGAACTGATACAACGGCACTTTATTGTCCAAAAGTCCTTTTTGGGGTTCCCGGATTGTTCCCAGCCCGCATTTAACTATTTTAGGTTGTTCCAATTTAAGTTTTTTATAGTGTTTTTAATTTTTGAGGTAAAACAGAGTGCTGCAGTTATTATCGTTCAGATAGTGTGATGTGGCCGATATGATCTCAGATCTGTTTATGCTTCGGTATCTTTCCACCTCTCTGTTTATTGATCGGGGATCTCCGATCAATTCGTACAAACAAAGGTCCATCGCTTTGTTGAGAATATTAGTGTGCCCCAGTATTGTAGCCGATTCATATCTGTTTTTGACTTTTTCAATATCATAATCATTGATGTTTCCCGAAGCGATGCCGGATATTACGTCGCCAACAGCTTTGTCGGCCTTCACCGGATCGACGCCGGGAAGCATTTTCCCGGAAAAAATTATCAGTCCCGGTTCAATTTCAGCCGTAACATATATATTGGCGGCGCTGAAAAGCTTTTGCTCCCTTACAAGTTTGTTTTGAAGATATCCCGATGTTCCACCCGCCAAAAGATCGGTAATCATGTCGAGTTTGTTAAAATCATCATGACAGCGACCGACCCCATGCCAAGCTTTGTACAATGCCGACGTAGGAACCTCTTTGTTGACAAAGATCTCTCTTTTCTCTGTTTGTATCGGTTCCGCGGGCAGGTTTCTCTCTTTTATCTGTCGGGCCTCTATTCCACAAAACCATTTTTCAACGAAATTACGGGCTTTTTTGGCGGTTATGTTCCCCGAGAGGCAGAGAATAGCGTTGTTTGGAGCATAGTGAGAGTAATAGAAATCTTTTATAACTTTTTTTTCGGCCTTTTGAACATGGGATATATCGGCTCCAATAGTGGCCCATCTATACGGGTGTTTTTCAAAAGCCAGCTTTCTGAGAATCATTAGCGCATCGCCATAAGGTTGGTTTTGATATCTCTGCTTGAACTCCTCCGTAACTACCTGTTTTTGGATATCAATGTTTCGATCCGACAGGTTGATCTCTTCCATACGGTCCGATTCCAGCCAGAAAGCGGTCTCAATATTCTCCTTTGGAAGTATTATATAATAATTTGTTATATCGGTATTCGTGAAGGCATTGCTTTCGCCACCAGCAATCTGAACAGGCTTGTCAAAATCGGGTATTCTATTTGTTCCGCTGAACATAAGATGCTCAAAAAGGTGGGCCAGACCGGTAACCTCGGGGTTCTCGTCTTTTGACCCTACATCATACAAAAGATTTAGCGCTACCAGGGGCGTTGACATATCTTCATGAATCAACACCCTTAATCCATTTGATGTTGTAAATCTTTCAAATTCAATCATTTTATACAGATGAATAACTTATTAACAAATAACTCTTATTTATTAAACAACAAACATAATTAAAATTTGATGCTTATTAAATAATTATATTCGCGGCCATGTTTAGCTACAAAACATTGAGAAAAATTGTCAAGTTTAAACTTGAAGGTATAGGTCAGACAAGACTACTATATATTCTTAGTATTCTTGTCGGAATTCTCAGTGCCCTTGCCGCTTTTGTACTGAAGAACGCTGTTCATCTCACGAGTAAGATATTCACGGAAAGGATTATATCGGAATCGGGAAATTTACTCTATCTCGCTTTTCCTCTTATAGGTATCGTCCTCACTGTATTTTTCGTAAAATATGTGGTTAAAGATGACATAAGCCACGGTATTAGCCGGGTTCTGTTCGCCATGTCCAGAAGAAAGAGTAAAATAAAGCCCCATAACACATGGACCCCCATAGTCGCGAGTACCCTTACAATCGGATTTGGAGGGTCGGTAGGGGAAGAGGCCCCGATTGTGTTATCCGGTTCAGCCATTGGATCGAGCATAGGTAACTTTTTTAATCTTGACTACCGAAGTGTAACGCTATTGGTTTGTTGTGGGGCCGCTGGCGCTGTCGCCGCTATTTTCAAAGCTCCTATTGCCGGGATTATCTTCACCCTTGAGGTTTTGATGTTGGATTTGACCATGTCCTCAATAGTACCTTTGATGATTTCCGCTGTTACGGCGACCACTGTCGCATATTTTTTAATGGGCGAAGAGGTGATATTTTCATTCAATATCGAGGGTACGTTCAATATGGCGAATATCCCGTGGTATCTTGTTTTGGGTCTTGTGGCGGGATTGGTATCAATATATTTCTCCAAATTAACGTTGTATCTTGAAAAATCGTTGGCAAAAATTAAAAGCCAGAATGTTAGGATGATTTTTGGAGGGGTTGTGCTGGGTTTGTTGATTTTTTTGTTCCCCCCTTTTTATGGTGAGGGCTACAACACAATAAAGGCACTTTTACAGGGAGGAGCGGAGCAAATTTACAATGAGTCGGTTTTTTCCAATTTTTCGGGCAGTTACTTGGGAGTACTGCTCTTTATGCTGGGTTTGGTGCTCTTTAAGGTTTTTGCTTCGAGTGCCACCAACGGATCAGGTGGAGTGGGAGGGGTCTTCGCTCCAACACTTTTCCTGGGAGGTGTATGTGGATTTTTGGTCTCAGCTCTTATAAACTTATTTTTCAATGTGGAGATTCCCGACAGTCGGTTCGTGCTTGCCGGAATGGCGGGATTGATGTCTGGTGTGATGCATGCCCCCCTGACAGCAATTTTTCTTATAGCTGAAATAACCGGAGGTTACAATTTTCTGATTCCCTTGATTATAACCTCAACGGTCTCTTATATAACCACAAGAAGAGTCATAAAACATTCAATTTATCACATTCAGCTTGCCCAGAGGGGAGAACTCATCACGCACGATAAGGATAAGGCGGTACTGACTGTGATGGACTGGCGAAAGGAGATAGAGAGAGACTTTGTCAAAGTTATGGCTGATGATTCTCTGGGCACCCTGGTCAAGGCTATATCTTCATCTACTAGAAATATTTTTCCCGTTGTTGATGAAAACAATGTACTTGAAGGGATGGTACTGCTCGATGATGTCAGGGAACTGATGTTTGATCAGGAAAAGTATGAGATATATCATGTCAGGGATTTCATGATCTTGCCCCCATCGTATATTGATCAGAGCGAGGAAATTGAAACGGTAATGCAGACATTCAGGAAAACCGGGGCATGGAACCTTCCGGTGCTTAAAGATGGGTACTACGTTGGATTTGTCTCAAAATCCAGGATTTACGCGAAATACAGGGAGCTGGCAGTCCAGTTTTTCCCAAAGAGTAATTGATTAATTCAACATAAAATAAAATGAAGAGAGATACTTTAATTTTTGATATTATCGAGCGCGAACGCTCCCGTCAGATAAACGGAATTGAGCTTATAGCCTCAGAAAACTTTGTAAGCCAACAGGTTCTCGAAGCCATGGGCTCGGTTCTTACCAATAAGTATGCCGAGGGATATCCGGGACATCGCTATTACGGTGGATGCGAGATTGTTGATGAAGCCGAGACGTTGGCGATAGAACGGTTGAAAAAACTTTTTGGCGCTGAACATGTAAATGTCCAGCCGCACTCGGGAGCTCAGGCCAATATGGCTGTTTTTTCGGTCTTCCTGAATCCCGGCGACACATTTCTTGGGTTAGATTTGTCGCATGGCGGGCATCTTTCACACGGATCTCCGGTAAATATTTCAGGTACTCTCTATCGCCCCGTTGCTTATGGAGTAAAAGAAGATACGGGAACAGTTGATTATGACATGATGGAGGAACTTGCTGTCAGGGAGAAGCCAAAACTGATAGTAGGTGGAGCATCGGCATATTCAAGGGAGTGGGATTACAAACGGATGAGGGAGATCGCCGACATGGTTGGTGCCCATTTAATGATTGATATGGCGCATCCCGCGGGTTTGATCGCAGCGGGTCTGCTGGACAATCCCCTGAAATATGCCCATGTGGTTACCTCAACAACCCACAAGACTCTCCGGGGACCAAGAGGTGGTATCATACTTTTGGGAAAAGATTTCGAGAACCCATGGAATCTCAGGACACCTAAAGGAGAGATAAAGATGATGTCCGCTTTGATCAACTCCGCTGTATTTCCGGGAATCCAGGGTGGGCCCCTGGAACATGTCATTGCCGCTAAAGCAGTCTCTTTTGGTGAGGCGCTGACACCTGAATTCAGGGAGTACCAGAAAAATGTCAAGATAAACGCCTCGAAAATGGCCTCTATCTTTATGGAAAAAGGCTATAGGGTTATTTCCAATGGAACCGACAACCATTCTATGCTGATAGATTTGAGAACTAAGTTTCCCGAAATCACGGGCAAAAAAGCTGAGAGTGCCCTTGTTCTTGCCCATATTACCCTGAACAAGAACATGGTACCATTTGATACCCGTTCACCGTTCCTGACATCCGGACTGAGAGTCGGAACACCGGCAATTACTACCAGGGGACTGAAAGTTGATGATATGGAACAGATTGTTGATTATATTGACGCAATTATATCAGATATTGACAACGAGACTCTTATCAAAGATATTGGTAAAAAAGTTGTTGCTATGATGAAGGATCATCCCCTCTTTGCCATGTAAAAAAGAACCAGATCACCTTGTCGCGCCTTTTACATGGCTGTTAATTTTTATATTATTATCTTCGTATTTACAAATTTTTACAATGGCTGATAAGAGACTATTTTTTCTTGTGGACGATGATCCGATAATACGCTCCCTTGTTGAGTCGAGATTATCCAATGAAGATATTACGGTAATCTCTTTCGATTCAGGTGAGGGATGTATAGAATCAATGGATAAAGAGCCTGATCTGATCATCCTTGATTATATCTTTTCCGAAAGCAAGACATTGTACCGCGATGGGATGGAGGTTCTGGAGATGATAAAGGAGGTTGATCCCAAGGTTCCGGTAATCATGTTATCGGGACAAGAGGATGGAACTGTTGTCCTTGAACTCGCCAGAAAAGGGATATCCGATTATGTGATAAAGGATAAAAACCTTGTAGAAAACCTGAAACGGTCGATAGTTGAACTGTTAAACAATTAAGCCGCTTTTCAGTTCAATTTGAAGTTATAAATTATTGTTCCTATTTGGGTGCTCGCCGCGTTTGGATCCGCTTCAAAAACTGTCTTAAGTGCCGCTTCTCTCGCGGCGTTGTGGAGATACTCCTCATAGGTTGTTGTGCCCTGTTTTCCCGGTGTTGCCTGTATAACTCTTCCGGTTCTGTCCACGCGCACTTCAACAACAACCCTTCCTTCACCCTGATAGTCATAGTCCGGCAAGGGGAGGGTTCGAACCCCTCTTCCTCCTAAATCGTATGATACTCCACTATTGCCCAGGCCGGCCCCTTCACCGCGGTTTGTAGATTCAACCGACCCCGTGGGAGATCCTTGGTTGCCTGTTCCACCCGCGACACCTTCACTTGTCGATGTTGTTCCCCT
>DUOU01000040.1 GCA_012838685.1 Bacteroidota bacterium
CAACATTATTAACCCAATTGTACCGAAAATTCAATCCGTTGAAGGAACTATTATTCTTGCTTCAAAAAGACCCTCCTTTTTGGATGTGGTTAACGAAGCTCTCTTGCCGTACTGCAGTTCCAGTCGCCTCGCCGTACTCAACAATCCCGTTCCGGTTCCTTTAACCGGCATAGCATCAATATCATAGTTATTGGAAACAACTATCTCTACCTGGTATGTATTGTATGATACTTTTGTTTTTATTCCAACTTTCCCGGTACTTTCGTAAACTCCGTGTTTTACGGCGTTTTCATACAGAGGTTGCAACAACATAACCGGAAGTTTTACCCCTAACGCCCTATTGTCTATATCCTCTTCGGTTACCATCTTGTCGCCGAATCTCACCTTTTCAATGTCCATATAAAGTCGTGCCGACTCAAGTTCAGCCGACAATGGTACCAACTGGTCATTTTTACGGGAAAGGGCATAACGCATGAAGTCCGACAGTTTAATTATCATCTCCCTTGATTTTTCCGGATTGGTAACAGTGAGCGAACCAACAGAGTTCAGGCTGTTAAATAAAAAATGGGGATTTATCTGTGAACGAAGCATCTTCAGTTCATTATCTCTGACAAGCGTTTCAAGTTCGGCCTCCCTTGCTTTCTTCTCCGAGAGCGAATAGAGAGTTATCATAAGGTAATAGGCCAATACTACAAGAGAGAACAATAAGATCCCCTCGCCGATCCTGTATGCCAGTGTTGCCTCCCACAAATGTTGGAAATCGGGATATATCAACGGTAATATAAGTCGGATCACCACTATCCATAAACCAATTGTAACCGCCCCAAGAACAACAATATTAATAATATGCGAAAAATAACCGCTTCTATTCTTGTTGAGGGCTTCCATGGGAAACCATAAGATAAGAGCAAAAAAAGAAAAGACAGCTATAGAGATCAACGAATCGGCCAAAAGCACCAAAATGTCGCCATCAAGAGCGTAGTAAAAGAGAGAGAACCGACATGCCGCTAGGAAAATCCAGGCAGCCAACCAGACCCACAACCCACGCCTGTTTTCTATTAACGGATGTATCATGATTATTTTACTTCAACTCTCCACCGCCAAAAACAACGGTACCTGTTATTATAAGTTGACTTGAACTGTCGGGTACCACCATTTGGCTCTTTTTCCTGGAATCGGTAAATCCTCCCAATATTGGAGTTACTTCAACAGAAACGTACCAATTATCGGGTACAATGATAGTGATGCCACCAAAAACACAAGTTATCTCCAGCACATTTCTTCCGGGAGCCAATGTTGCCTTTGTGAGATCCAGTTCAGAACCACCAAAAACAGCCTCTATTTTACCTCCCTTAAAACTATCGGAAACAACCTTTTTATTTGTTCCGCTAAAAATATTGGTGCACTCCACCCAGTCGTCGTCGTCCATCGAAGTGTCTTTTTGAAATTCATGGTGCTTTTTGTTGTGCCTTGTAGTGATCAAAATAGCGCCAATAACAATAAATATCGCGGGCCAAAACAACTTGTACATATGAAACGTCTTGTTAAAAATATAGGGCAACAAGAAAAAGGCACCTATCCCGACAACTATCAAACCCGCGGTTTTGTCCTTTGATCCCAAGGCGATAACCAATCCGATGGCAACAAGTAACATCGGCCAGCTAAAAATCAGATTGTCAAAATAATAAGGCAGTAAATCCATATTTCGGAAAGCCAATAATAATCCGGCGATCAGAAAAACCAGGCCTATCAGGGCCTTGTTACTTAAACTGCCGGAATTATCCGCCCTGTTCTCTCCGGATCCGCCGGGTTTCCCGTTTTCATCGAATCCTTTTTCGTTGCTGAAATCATTTATTACTTCCATGACTATTGTTGTTAAGTTTATTAATACTATTTTATTCGTTTGGGGACATCCCACTTTTATTGAAAATTGAGGCAATGATAAATCCCAAACCTATCAAAATCAGCACCACGGGCCAATAGATATTTTTCACGAACGGTAAAGCTATGAAACAGGCATCGTCCAGAATAAACCAGCCACCGACCGCGATACAGAGAAAACCAGCAAGAAAACTTCGGTTTATAAACATTATCAACCCCAGGAAGATCAGCACCGACTCCCATGTAAAATATGCGCCAACGCTTCCAAGGTTAAGCATATCATTTACGGCCACGAGCAGAGCCGTTCCCAAAAGAATGAAGAAAATACCCGCAGATACCTTGCTGTCTCTTTTATGGAAAGATTTTTTATTGTCCTTTTTATCGCTCTTCATTATAATTCCTTTTTATGCCAAAAATATATTCTTGGACAATATTGATATAGTATAAATCGACAAACGACCGTTTTAATGCTGTTAAGGCTGTTTTTTCCCGTCGCGAATAAGATTCCCGAAACTTTTAGAACTTCCGCGATTCCCAATAGAGAGAACTATCAGAATATTTTTTCCGTTTAATTTTTTTATTAGAGAAGCTTTCATAATTTTGCAGTCCGATTTTTAAGGGAGGTATTCGGTCAATTCCCGATACCGGTTAAGGAGTTAGCTATTTAGTATTGTTCTTCTGATCTTGAAATTGGGAAGAAGTTTTTTGATCTATTTAGTGAATCGGAGATTAAGGATGGGACGGGCCGTTGGCAGCGACCGGTAAAAGCGGACGGGGCGTAACCGTGATCGAAAAGCTTGATGAAGATATAAAATAACAACAACGACCCAAGATGGGACGCTCAAAAGAATTTGAACAACAATTAAAAACGTAATGAGATGGCACATCCTAAACGTAAACACTCGAAACAGAGAAGAGATAAACGCAGATCACATGATAATGCTACTGCTCCAAACGTATCGACATGTTCCAACTGCGGAGCATCGGTACTGTCACACCATGTATGTTCGGAATGTGGATTTTACAGGGGCAAACTTGCCATCGAGAAAAAAGAAACTGTCTGATCCCCTATTATTAAATTAACAAAGAGACGATGAGAATCGGTCTAGATGTAATGGGAGGCGACTTCGCCCCCGATGCGGTAATTGAGGGAGCCGTTGATGTTCTTCCCCTCTTCGCGGAAGGTGATCGGCTCGTTCTGATAGGAGACCTGGCAATCATAAACAATAAACTTGAGGATATTGGAACAGATCCGTCTCATTTTGAAATTGTTCACGCATCACAGGTTATTGAGATGGGTGACTCCCCGTCAAAAGCGTTCACCCATAAACCTGACTCCAGTATTGTTGTAGGATACAAACTATTGGCAGACAAAGAAATTGACGGATTTTGCAGCG
>DUOU01000041.1 GCA_012838685.1 Bacteroidota bacterium
GAAGGGAAAAAGCTGTGGGAATAGGGGCAAATGTTATAATGCCAAACCTCTCTCCCCCGGAACAGAGGGAGAAGTATATGATTTATGATAATAAAATGTTCACGGGAGTGGAGGCTTCCGAGTCAATTGCGTTATTGGAAAAGCAATTGAACAGTATAGGATATAGAATATCGGTCAGTAGGGGCGACTTCAAAAAAGATACCTGAATAGATCGGCCTCTTTATCGCTCTCAAAGATTATAGATTGTTTGTTGGTAAAATAGTACCTGCTATTGGAATAACTTCAATGGCCGATGCCAGTTTGGGATTGTTAGGCGGAAACTCCAATTAGTTGGCGCATTCAAATGCGCGAAATATTTTATTTGGTGACCAATACAATACCAGTTATTTGTTGAGTCCTTTCAGTTTTTGTATCTCCCTGAAATGCTCAACATTTGTTTTTTCCCTTTCGATGCGTACTTTTTGTTTATAGGCATCAAATTCTTCCGACAGATCGCTATGTTTCTTTTTGGTCTCTTTGGTTATAGAAAGACTCCTTTTATATGCTATGAAACCCGATATCAAAGCCACGAGCAAGGCAATAATGATAGTCCATAAAATAGTGTTGTACAGGTTTTTATTTATAGGGATGCCAAAAAACTTAATGGAGTCTCTCATATTTGTGGCCTCCAGTAGCTGGCTGTTTGTACTGTTTACAACACTTTTCAGGGAATCGATGCTTTTGTTCAATTCGGCCACAGTTAATCTTAAGGTGTTGTTTTTATTTTTTTCCAGGTTAAGGGAATCAAGTGAATTTTTCGTGAACAATTGATAATAGTCTTCGCGAATCGCGCGATAATTGTCATATGTTCTTGTACGGTATGTGAGGGTTTTTATCTGCGATACCAGTGTCCCGTTGTTCAGTGTGTCCAATACAGTGGCCTGTGAACTGGCTTCGTGCGAAAAACAGAGTAGCGCTATCATTATTAGCATACATTTTATTGCCGATCTTCCCATGCTGTTATTATTTATCTTATTTGTATTACTCTTAAAAAACTGTTTGATTTGTGATGTAATAGGTATTTTTGTAAACTTAAGTTCAAATTATTCACCTCCAAAATTAAAAAGAATGAATAAAAAATCAATTTTTTGGAATCCAATAAATATTAAATATCCATTTTTATCTAAATCGACGACAAAATTATGAATAATAGTAAATTTAAAACGAACGTTTTTATATTAACATTGCTTGCGGCTCAATTTTTTTTGTTGAACGTTAATGCGCAATTCACAGGAAACGAACCAGTAGTTCTTGGATGGGAAGATGATTCACATTTTCTTGTAGGCTTGACAGATGCGGATGGCAGGGAGAGTGTAATGAGCGTGAACGTAAAGAATGGCAGGAGCGTTGCTTCCGGTATACCGGTTTCACAATATGAGGAGCTTGCCGAATCCCTTTCACACCTGGAAACAATATCCAGAAGGGATATTATTGACAATAATTATCAATCTGTTGTCAAGACAAGGGATAATGATCTCTTTCTTATAAGGAGGGGTGAATCCGGATTTCGCAGATTGACAAATGATCCGCAAATTGAAGTAAATGCCAGGTTTAGTCCCGATGGGGGGAAGCTGGCCTATACAAAGGACAAGGATCTTTATGTGTTCGATATCGATGCCCATAAAGAGGTTAGGTTGACTTATGACGCTTCAGATAAAATATCCAATGGTTACGCGTCATGGGTCTATATGGAAGAGATTTTGGGCAGAACGAGCAATTACGCTGCTTTCTGGTGGTCGCCCGATGGTTCCAAAATTGCGTTCTTGAGAAGCGATGAGTCGGATATTCCCGATTTTGTGCTGAACAGGCTTGATCAACCCGACGGTTTGCATGGAACTCTCGAGGTTGGAGCTTATCCGAAAGCCGGTGAGCCCACTCCCAAAGTTAAGATGGGGATAGCCGATGTGAAAACGGGAGAGATAATATGGGCTGACATTGATTATTCGATTGATCAGTATATAGCATGGCCATTTTGGACCCCCAACAGCGAGCAGTTGGCTATCCAGATATTGAACAGGGACCAGGACGAGTTGAAGATAGTTGTAGCGGATGCCAATACCGGAGATATTTCTGAGATTTATATGGAGAAGAACAACACATGGGTTGAGTTCAGGGAGGATGTTTATGTTATGAAAGATGGCAGCGGCTTTATTTTAAGAAGCTACAAAAATGGTTGGGAGAATCTATACTACTACGACTGGAAAGGAGGATTGATATCCCAGTTGACAGATTTTGATTTCAGGGTCACATCAATAGCAGGTGTGGATGAGGATAAAAAGGTGCTCTATTTTACAGCTACCGGTGAAGAATCTACCGATGGAAATTTCTATAAGGTAAACTTGAACGGAAAAGACCTTGTAAGGATTACCAGGGGGGAAGGAACACACAATGTGTCCGTATCGACAAAGGGGAACTATTTTGTTGATACATGGAGTAGTGTGGCTGAAAAAGGGGGAATAGATGTTTACGATAAAAACGGAAAATTGGTTTTGGAGTATAGTAGGTTCAAACATCCCGAAACAGCGCCCAAAAGGGAACTAATAAAGATAACAACCTCTGATGGTCTTTTTGAAATGCCGGCAATAATAACCTATCCCGTTGGGTTTGACACATCGGGGAAGTATCCCGTGTTGTTCAAGATTTATGGGGGGCCGGACAGCAAAAATGTTTACAACAGATGGCAGGGAGACTCCCCATCGTGGTACACTGAAAACGGAATTATCGTTTTTGCGGTTGACCACAGAGGTTCAGGTCATTTCGGTAAAAGGGGATTGGATTATCTATATCGGAATCTGGGGGAGTGGGAGCTGCTCGATTATATCGATGCGGTAAAATGGCTCACTTCGCTGCCCTATGTCGACGATAAAAGGATAGGTATAAACGGCACCTCCTATGGCGGTTATATGAGCTGTTTGGCGCTTACAAAAGGGGCAGGATACTGGACACACGGTTTTGCCGGCTCTTCGGTGACTGATTGGAGATTGTACGATAATGTTTATACTGAGAGATATATGGATACCCCCCAGGACAACCAGGCAGGATACGACAACGGTTCAGTATTGACCTATGCCGACAAACTGGAGGGCAAATTATACCTGAACCACGGGGATATAGATGATAACGTCCATTTGCAGAATTCGCTATGGTTGATATCAAAATTGCAGGATCTGGGCAAAAGTTTCAGGTTTATGCTTTACCCCGATCAGAGGCATGGTTTCAGTTCCACCAAAAGAGCCCACTCAACATCGGAAGAGCGGGCTTTCTGGATGGAACATTTCTTTGGAGAGTAAATTAAGCTCCGATTATATATTATTACAGTTTGTTGCCAATTTTTACCCCAAAATAGATCGATCTGGGAGATATTGGACCATATACATAAGAGGGGTCGCGGTCAATTCCTGTGTCAAAATCTTTTTGGTAAGAATTGGCGATGTTTTTGGCGCCCACGAACAGCTGCACTGTTGCCCCGTTGATTTTTATGTTGTATGTCAACTTCGCGCCAACATCCCAAAATGGATCGGTTCGGCGAAGTTCGCCCAGATCGGGATCGGTATATATACCGAAGTATGGAACATACATTTTACCGGTATATGTACCAGTTGCCGAGAGACAGAAGTTTTCTATAAAATCCCAGTCGACATTCATATACCCATAGTTTGATGGTGTGCGGAAGAATTTTTTGGTGTTGAACTCATGAGGAGTATCGTAAAGGCTCGATTGCATGGTGAAACCGGAAATCAAGTAGAACTTTTGCAGCGGTTTGACCTTTAGCTCAATATTTGCCCCCTTTACAACTGCTCCACCTTCTGAGTTTCTCCTTGTATATATGACCTCTCCGTTAGCATCCGGTAAACCAATTTCATTGATAAACGGATCTTCCAGCCTGGTGTAAAAACCTTCGATCAACAAGCCGGTTGTTGTTGTTCCTATCAACTTGTTGAAGTCTATTGAAGCCATCAAGCTTCTGCTTGTCTCCTGTTTCAGTTCGGGATCGTTTTCGTGGAATACTTTCCTGGAACCTGAAGTTTCAATATGCAGATCCTCGTCAAATATCTGGGGAGCTCTGTAGCCCTGGGAATAACTGATCCTTGCCCGCAAAGATTTGACTATTTCATACATAAAACTCAATCTGGGACTGAATACGTTGCCGCTCTTCACGGAGTTCTCAAGGCTTTTGTCCGTAACCGTATAATGGTCGACCCGGCCACCAACACCAATTTTTAATTTGTTGATTTTCAAATCGTACTGGAGGAACACTCCTGATGTTATGGAGGACTGATCGGATATAACTGTATTCTCGGTATGGGGGATTTCCACTATTGATCCATTATCGATTACCGCAACATCAAGATCGGGATAACCCATTTTTTTGTCGACCAAAAAGCCACCGGTATTTTCAATCCCGGCAATAAGAGTACCCAGATCAAAATCGGCTTTGTACTGTATTCCTGTGTTATATGTCAGGTCTCTTGTGTTCCCATAGTCGGATAACGATTTAAGTGCTCCATAATATGAGTCCCTGACAAGTCGCTGTGTCGACACAAAAACCGAAAGCATATCATTTTTTCGGAAATACTTTTCAAATGTAAGAGCGGCTGTTTTTATGTCGTGATCGACCGATTCACTCAAATCTCTTTCATGTTCGGGATAATCCTGTTTGTTCCCCCCATCGCGTTCCTCGGTAATATTGAAAAAGTCAAATGTAATCTTTCCTCTTGTGCCTATCCTGTGGTAGAACCTGGTGCCTACGGTAAGATTCTCCATTGACGATATTTCCGAGAAACCGTCGCCGTTGGCGTCAAACATATCCCTGCTCCTGGTAAAACCGTATAGAGCTATACCTGTTTTATTGTCGTCTGATGTCATAGAGGTATTGAAATTCAGGGAGTAATCAGGTGCTGTTCCTCCCGTGCCTTCCAAGCCAACGCCCGTTAGATTGGTATTGAAGGCGATCTCGTAGGAGTTGGTTTCAGGTTCCTTCAAAATTATATTTATTGTGCCCGCGATCGCATTGCCGCCGTACAGCGCGGAACCTCCGCCCCGAGTCACCTCAACCTTCTCTACCATGGTTGCCGGAATAAGTTCCAACCCATATACTCCGGCAAGACCGCTGAAAATAGGTCTGCTATTGATCAATATTTGGGAATAAGGTCCCTCCATACCGTTCATCCTGACCTGGGTGAATCCGCAATTTTGACAATTGTTCTCGATTCTTATGCCCGGCGTGAAAGAGAGACCTTCGCTAAGTGTAACTGCTTGTGAGGATGTGAATAATTTTGTGGAAATGGTGTTCACAATGGAGAGGGATTCCACTCTTTTGATTTCTCCCCTATTGGCGGTAACAACAATTTCATCAAGGCCTAAAATATCTTCCTCTATATCAAAGTTGACCTCCAATGTTTCATTGTTGTTTATTGAAATAGTTTCTGATTTTTGTTTGTAGCCTATACACTGGACCCGTAGGTTATAAGTTCCGGATGGTATGTTGGTTAATCTGAAATGGCCTGTTTCGTCGGTTGTAACGCCAATGGTTGTCCCTTCCAGACTGACAGTGGCGAAGGGTATATGTTCACCGTTGGATATTACATGGCCAATTATATGCGCATCAGATTTTTTTTGTGGATATATTATTGGCGCCGATATCATAAATATCATAAGCACTGTTATAAGTTTCTTCATTTTTTGGGATTTAATTGTAATACAATAAAGTCGCATCAACAGTCTAAGGTGTTTTGAAAAGCGACAAACAGACGGTAAAACCCGCTGAATTATTGAAAGCGGGCATCGGCAAATTCAGATGATCCGCGATATTTGGTATACAATTGATAAAGTCAAATATCCAATGCCTGCTTTTATAATCCTGTTTAAATGAGATAGGGAGGACCCCTTGGGAATCTCTCTTTGTTGAATAGATTTTGGCCAATTTCAAAGGATTCAGGAATATATCCTTTGTTCGCGAAGTTTATAATTATATTCAATCCGTAAACAACAGGAACAATAAGATAAATTAACCCGGCAATGAAATGTAACAGTTGATAGCTGTTGTTTGAGTGCGAATGGTTCGTTTCCACGTCTCTATTTCCATATGGATATGGGTGGGAGTGGACAACGGTTATTCCATCAACAATGTGAACATGGACATTTAGAGTAATGCTCCAGAAAAACAATGCGAACAGTACAGTGAAAAACCATCCGACAAAATATTTTTTCCCTCTAATTGTTCCCATTTGTAAGTTTTGATGGGCAAAGTTAATAATTAATGGTTTTTAAACAATCCCCAAAATATATGAATAAATTGATATTTTATCGTATTATGTGGTGATTTATGGAGGTAATAGCGCGGTAGGAACCGTATGATCATACAATCATTGAAGATATTTTAATCTCTTTTGGTGAATAACGGTAGCGTTTTGTGGTTATCTTTGAGGGTTGGTTATGCTTTCGCGCAACAGCATTAATAGTTAAAAACTATCTTTCAGAGTGTATAAGTATATCACTTGATAAAGAAAAAACC
>DUOU01000042.1 GCA_012838685.1 Bacteroidota bacterium
AACATCTTGTTTTCGGCATCGAAATAGTCGGCTATGACCGCTGTGGTGCCATGCGCCCTGTGCGCCGTGCCGAAAGCGTCGTTGACATAAACATCGGCATAGCTCGAGAGAGTTTTGGCCAGCTCTTTCTGTTTTATTTTAAGTTCAGCTTTTGCGGCTTTTAACTGCTCTTCGGTCGCATCGTCGGGAAGTATCGGTTTGCCCTCCTCCTCTGGATAGAACCTTACGTTTTCAAGCAGCAGAACTTCGCCCGGTTTCAACGCCGAGGCATCCGCGGCCGCTTTTAGACAGTCCGGTGCGAACTTGATTTTCAACCCCAGGTAACCCTCAAGGACAGGAATAACCGGTTTTAGGGAGAACTTTTCCTGCACACCCTTTGGACGGCCGAGATGTGACATCAGTATCACAGATCCGCCATCGGCAAGAATTTTTTTGATTGTTGGTAATGCGCCCCTGATACGGGTATCGTCGGTTACGGCAAATGTGGTTTTGTCGAGGGGAACGTTGAAATCGACCCTGACAATGGCTCTTTTGCCCTTAAAATTGAAATCTTGGATCATCTTCATGGTATGATAATATTAAATGTTTGACTTGTTATCCGCTATGGATAGATAGAAACAAATATAGTAAAAAAAGCTTACCATATATTTCCGGAACCTATTTTGATATTATATGTCTCCTTTAGACAGCGAAATATCTCTCCCACAACGACTCAAGACGCTTGGCGATATTATACGCTAACAGTGGTGGCACGGCGTTGCCGATAATTTTATAAGCCGCTGAGGGGCTGACGATGAACCTTCTTTTTCCCGTTGGCGTTACGAAGTTGTAATCCGGAGGGAATGTCTGTATCAACGCGCACTCCCTGGGGGTCAGTCGCCGCTCCGGCAATCCCCTGTCAAGTTCCCCTGTTTTTGTTCCGCCGTTTGTCGCTGATAGCCGGCGATACTCTATGTTCCCATGGTGCTCCGCCCTGATTGTAGGCCCTATTCCATCGAGATCTACCTCTTTTTGGCCCTGGCAATGTCTCCCCATAAACCGGGCTTTGGAGTAGTACTGTTGCGAAGGATCATCGCTCTCCCCCGGCTCGGCGAGACCCCGAAAAACAGCTCCAAGGGTTACAGGTTTTTTCAAATTTTTCCCCCTGGCGGTATATCCGTGTGTGGGGGGAGGATAGGGATCGTAGTTTTCGTCTATGTTCCGCGAGTTGAGCTTTTTTAGTGCCTTTTGGGAAAGCGACTCCTTTGATATCCCTATAAAGATCACCCTCTCCCTGTTTTGCGGCACTCCATAGTCGGCGGCGTGCAGCACTTTGGGCGGCAGTACCAGGTAACCGTTGCCGTTGATGGATTCGAAGTCCTTCTGGATAATATCCTTCACATTGGAAAGATTGGTCAGACCCTTGACATTTTCCGCTACGAATATTTTTGGCCGGGTTATCTCTACCACCTCTTTGAGCCACATATAGAGTTGTCCGCGGGTCTCTACGGAGGCTTCGCTTCGCTCTATTGTCCTTCCATAGTGGTCCTTATGTGAGCCGAAGCCTCTCCGTTTGCCGGCCAGGCTGAAGTCCTGGCACGGAAAGCCGCCCGTCACCACGTCGGTGTTTTCCGGGAAGATAGCTTCGCCCTGCCCATGACGTTTTACCAAATCGACTATACTCTCGAGATGGTATATATTTTCGGGACGGTTTCTCGCGCGAAAGTAATCGGTCCAGGCGTTTCGGGCTTCAGGCAGGATGTCGTTGGCGAACACGGTACGGAACTTGGTGGGTTTGAGCAGGACAAAGGAGTTTTCCACATAACGGTCTATAAAATCGGGGACAAGCAACTCGTTGACAGAGTCGCTATGGACAGCGAACGCCCCCTCAAAACCTATATCCATGCCCCCGCAGCCGGAGAACAGAGACAAAACATTCAGGGTTTTGGCTTCGGATTGTGCCGGTTTTCCCATTTCCAGTGACATGGCCCAAAGATAAGAAATGTTGGGGCTTCAATCTCAATTTCCAAAATTTAGCGCGGGAATAGGTGGATTTGACCTGATAAAAATATTTGCCGAAAACAGGCTTCCATGGGTACACCCAATAAGGAGATATCTTAAATTTGCCCCCCGCGAAACAGGATGATTTTATTCGACAACCTAGTACTATCAAGGTTGGAAAAAATATTAACTTATGCCAAGATATTTATAGTTTTCACGCTTTATCGGACAAAAATCAACTTTATAAATGATAAGAATCAGAAAAATATCCAACCCTCTTCTAGAGACGAACATAAATAAGATAAAGGAGGTGCGGGAGGTTATAAGGGAACAATTTCCGGCGATTTCCGAGGAAAAGGCATCACAGTTTATTGAACAACTGCTCGATCCCTTAAAATATAAGTCGTTGACCTCCCTGTTCGTCGCCGAGGACATAAACAACAAACTCAAGGGTTTCGCGTTGCTGATGTATATGCCGGACATAAACTTCTGTTATCTCGATTTCATCGCGTCAGTGCCCGGCAAATCTTCATCCGGAACGGGTGGAGCCCTATATGGGAGAGTAAGGGAAGAGGCCATGTCATTGAACTCAATAGGGATATTTTTTGAGTGTTTGCCCGATGATCCCGAGCTTTGCGACGATAAAAGCGTTTTGGAGGATAACAGGAAAAGGCTCGCTTTTTATGAAAGGTTTGGCGCCCGGCCTATTATTAATACCAAGTACGAGACAAAGGTGAAACCTGAGGATGATTGCCCTCCATACCTGGTTTTTGACAATCTGGATGGCAGCAAGGAGTTGCGAAAGGAGCACCTGAAAAAAATAATTGGGGCGATATTGGAGAGAAAATACAGCGACTATTGCGATGAAGATTATATCCGCATGGTTACTGACAGTGTCAGGGATGAAGAGGTTCAGCTGCGCCCTTTCAGATACCTGAAGAGAGCGGAAAAGAATTGGCGAATAGAGATTGACAGCAATAAAAAAATAGTTCTCTATATCAACGAGAAGCATGATATCCACCATGTAAGGGAAAGGGGATATGTTGAGTCTCCCGTTCGGATCAAGAGCATTAAGAGGGAGATTATGGGCACAAACCTGTTCATAGAAAAGAGGCCCAACGAATATCCCGAAAAATTTATACTGAGCGTACATGATAAAGGATATTTCGATTACTTCAAAAAGGTCTGCTCGGGCATTCCGGAGGGGAAATCGGTCTATCCATATGTTTTTCCGATTCGAAACGCTGTAAGGGCTCCAAAAGAGTTGTCGGTAAGAGCCGGTTATTATTGTTTTGACACATTCACTCCGTTAAATAAGAATGCCTTTACCGCGGCGAAGAGGGGCGTTGATTGCGCTCTTTCCGCGGCAGATGATCTTATTTCGGGAAAATCCGCGGCTTATGTTTTGACCCGTCCTCCGGGACACCATGCGGAGAGAGCTCTGTTCGGCGGCTTTTGTTACTTCAATAATTGCGCTATCGCGGCTGAACGTCTGAGCAGTATGGGTACGGTTGCCATTCTTGACATCGACTTTCACCATGGAAACGGTCAGCAGCAGATATTTTTCGGAAGAGACGATGTGTTGACTGTTTCCGTGCATGGACATCCCTCTTTTGCCTATCCCTATTTCTCCGGCTTTGAAGATGAAATAGGAGAGGGCCCGGGCGAGGGGTTCAACTATAATTTTCCTCTGCCTGAAACGGTTACATACGATGCCTATAAGAAGACGATAATAAAATGCATCAAGATCATCCAAAAATTCAACCCCCAGTTTTTTGTTGTCGCTCTTGGGCTGGACACGGCGAAAAATGATCCTACCGGATCCTGGAGTTTCACGTACAAAGATCTGTACAATACCGGCAAGCTGCTGGGAAGTTTGGATTGCCCCACGTTAATAGTTCAGGAAGGAGGCTACAAGACCAACACCCTCGGTATATACGCGAAAAGCTTTTTTAACGGTTATTGTGAAAGCAGATTCGCGGACCGGTAACATTTGCGGAACTGTTTTTGGGCAGATCCTTCTCGAGTGTTGTGATCAATTTTTGTTTTGGCCATGGTCTGGACCGGTTCCGGACTTTTTTGCCCTCTTTTGAAGTCATTGTTCATTTCCCGCGACCTAATGTTGATAAGTTGGATTTTGTTGGTACCGGGGTTGTGGCCATAATTTCCTTTCTTTGTTGGTGAATATTTACAGGTTCCTTTATCCGATCGTAAAAGAGATATTGGATTAATAGGGAATCCCGTTAAAATCGGGAGCTATCCCCGTAGCTGTAAGTCCATAACAAGTTTCCGGCATCCCCTTTGCCACTGTCTGTTTCAACGGATGGGAAGGCGGCCGGAACAGGACAAGCCAGAAGACCTGCCTGTAAATGAAATTTGTAGCTTTCGGGTGAAAAGTGAAGGATATGGGGCTGCTCCTGAAACTTTATCTTCCCGTGTTTTATCTTTTTCGCTACATCTTTCGTCGTATTCTTTTGAGTTTAATATGATTGAAATATAAATATTTATGATGGAGTTGTTTATTGTCAAAAGAGACGGACAGGAAGAGGTTTTTTCAGTAGAAAAGATCAAGAACGCGATATCCAAGGCATTTTTATCGGTAGGCAGTTTCGCCACAGATGAGGTTTTATGCAATATATTGTCTAGGGTAAGCATAACCGATGGCATAAGTGTCGAAGAGATCCAAAACCAGGTGGAAGTCGCTTTGATGGCCGAAAAATATTATGCCGTAGCAAAATCATATATGTTATACAGGCAAAAACATGCCGAAGATCGCGAGGTGACGAAAAAACTCATCTTTATGATGGAGTATTGTGACGCCGTTAACGCCGCCACCGGCAGTAAGTTTGACGCCAACGCGAACGTGGAGAACAAAAATATGGCGACACTCATAGGTGAACTGCCAAAATCCAATTTTATCCGTCTCAACAGGCGGCTACTTACCGACAGGATAAAGGATATGTATGGTAAGGAGTTGGCCGATAAATATTTAGAACTTCTGAACAACCATTTTATTTATAAAAACGACGAAACCAATCTCGCCAACTACTGTGCCAGTATTACAATGTACCCCTGGCTTATTGGAGGAACGGTATCGATAGGCGGCAATTCGAAAGCCCCAACAAATTTGAAATCCTTTTGCGGAGGGTTCATCAACATGGTTTTTATAGTATCCAGTATGCTGAGCGGCGCTTGCGCCACCCCTGAATTCCTGATGTATATGAACTATTTTATTGGAAAGGAATATGGGAAGGACTACTATAAAAATGTGGATAAGGTGGTCGATCTGTCGGTCAAGAAGAGAACCCTTGAAAAAGTTATAACAGATCACTTTGAGCAGATAGTGTACTCTATAAACCAACCGACCGGAGCGAGAAATTTTCAGGCCGTATTCTGGAACATATCCTATTATGACAGGTATTATTTTGAAAGCCTGTTTGAAAACTTCGTTTTTCCCGATGGGAGCAAACCCGATTGGGATTCGCTTGACTGGTTGCAAAAAAAATTCATGAAATGGTTCAACAGGGAACGCACACGTTCGGTCCTGACCTTTCCTGTCGAGACAATGGCGTTACTGACCGAAAATGGGGAACCGAAGGATAAGGAGTATGGCGACTTTACGGCGGAGATGTACGCCGAGGGACATTCGTTTTTCACCTATATGAGCGACAACGCTGACTCTTTGAGCAGCTGTTGCCGCCTGCGCAACGAGATTACGGATAATGGGTTCAGCTATACGTTGGGCGCTGGCGGTGTTTCGACAGGATCAAAAAGTGTACTGACAATAAACCTTAACCGATGCGTTCAATATGCCGTCAGAAAGGGGATGCTCTATCAGATGTTCTTGGAAGATGTTGTTGATAAGGTACACAAGGTGCAGATGGCGTATAATGAAAATCTCAAATATATCAAATCAAAGGGGATGCTTCCGCTGTTTGATGCTGGCTATATAAATATTAACCGGCAATACCTGACCATAGGGGTTAACGGACTGGTCGAAGCCGCCGAATTTTTGGGAATAGAGATAAACGACAATCCGGAATATGAGACATTTGTGAAGCAGGTACTTGGTCTGATCGAAAAATACAATAAAAAATACCGCACAGACGGAGTTATGTTCAACTGCGAAATGATCCCCGCCGAAAATGTAGGGGTAAAACATGCCGAATGGGACAAGGCCGCCGGATATAAAGTCAACAGAGATTGTTATAACAGCTACTTTTATATAGTTGAAGATGACTCTCTGAACATCATAGATAAGTTCAGGTTGCACGGTCGCAGATATATTGAACATCTCACGGGAGGTTCGGCGCTGCACCTTAATCTCGAAGAACACCTGAGCAAGGAGCAGTATGGGCAATTGCTGAGGATAGCGGCACAGGAGGGGTGCAACTATTTCACCTTTAACATACCAAATACTGTCTGCAATGATTGCGGGCATATCGATAAACATATGCTCAAAGGGTGTCCCGTATGCAAAAGCACAAACTTGGATTATCTTACCCGTGTTATCGGGTATATGAAAAGGGTCAGCAATTTTTCGCAGGCACGGCAAAAAGAGGAATCAAGACGTTATTATGCTAAAGTTTGTTAATTATAGTATTGTTTTTCAGGAAGTTCCCAATGAAGTGACATTGGCCTTGAACATCTCAGGTTGTCCAAATAATTGTAAAGGCTGCCACAGCCCCTATCTTAGGGAAGATGTGGGAGAAATACTTGACAAAGGGGTATTGTCCGATTTGTTGGAGAGGTATAAGAACGCCATAACATGTGTCTGTTTTATGGGAGGGGACGGTGATCCGGAAGAGGTTGACCGGTTGTCTCTCTTTGTCGCGGAGTCGACGGGAAACAGGGTCAAGACGGCCTGGTATTCGGGGAAGTCATGCCTGTTTGACAACCGGTTTATAGAGCATTTCAATTATATAAAACTGGGACCTTATGTAGAAAGCCTGGGGGGCTTGGACTCCCCCTCCACAAATCAGCGGTTCTATAAGATCGAGAACGGAAAAATGGTCGACCAAACCGCAAAATTGTTCCGGAAATCGAGAATTTCCATTTGACGGTCCGATTTTGCGGGTTTCAAGTTGTATCTTTGTAGTCTAAAAGAGATGAACAGGAAAATCGCCATAGTGCCGCTGATGTTCGCCTGCATGATGTTGATGGCGCATCTTGCCGTACCACACCACCACCATCACGGCACGATAATCTGTCTGTTGAACTACTCCAACGAGATTGTGTTGGAGGCGAACTGTTTCGGCATGCACCATCACGAAGATGACGATACAGGGGCAAATAACCATGATGGGATCTGCCATAAGAACGGCGATGGCGAGTCGGAAGAGAATTGTTTCATGGATGACCTCTATCTCCTGGAGGATTCAAAATTTTCTGTTGATGTTTTTCCTGTTGAAACGGACAGTTTTGCCCAGTTTTTCCTGAACGCGTATGTTTTGGGCGCGAACGTTATAATACCGGAACTTTTTCATAGGAATAAACCGTTCCTTATATCGTATAAATCTTTGCTTAACCCCAATGCTTCGGGGTTAAGGGCTCCTCCTTTATCTTAATTTCAGGGTGTCGGCCCTAAGAACGCCGATTTTTACCGCGGTAACCAATTGCTGAGCCTTGTCTTATCAATGGTTGTTTTGGTAATTATATGGTATTTGTATGTTCATGTCATATAACCGACGTTTTTTTTCTTTTAACTTTTTTAAATCAACAATAATGAAGAAGATACCTTATTGCATAGCGGTTATCGTTATCTCCATGATAGGTTGTACTAACGACCGTACCGGAACATCATCGGGAACAGATACGGTAATCCACGATGAAACGGCCCACCTGGAGACAGGGGCCGAAGAACATTCCCATGAGGGTGAGATAGAGTTTACCGGGGAACAGAAAAGCAGGATCGATTTTGCCGTGGAAAAGGTTGTCGCGGCTCCTTTCAGTGAGGTTATTAAAACCGTGGGCCAGCTTCTTCCGGTACCGGGAGGAGAAGAGTTGTTGGTAGCGCCCGCCGGCGGATTGCTCTCTTTACGGGGAGCAGATGTCGTTGAGGGGGCGCGGGTAATCGCGAACAGGCCGTTGTTCCATATTTCCGGGGGAAATTTAGCCGACAACAACATCGAGATCCGCTACCTGGAAGCGGAGAATGAATATTTGAAGGCCAAGGCCGAATATGAACGTAAAGAGGCGCTGGCAAAAGACAAAATCGTTTCGGCTTCCGAACTTACCGCCGCCAAAACGGAATTTCTCAACACTGAATTGGTTTACAATAACTTGAAAGACAGTTATTCCTCCGGAAGGTACGACGTTTCGCCCAATATCAACGGATATATCCAGCATATCAATGTTTCCAGCGGCCAGTATGTCGATGTGGGAGAGCCGTTGGCATCGGTAGTGGCCAATGACCAGCTTTATATAAGGGCGGAGGCGCGGCATAGCCAGGCTTCGAAACTTTCGGATATAACGTCGGCCAATTTCAAGATGGCTGATGGATCGATCTATTCGCTCGGCGATCTGAACGGAAAACTTGTGGCTTACGGAAAGGGAACCGACAAGGAGCATCCCCTGTTGCCGGTGACTTTTCTGGTAAAAAATCCCAGCACATTGGTTCCCGGAGCTTTTGTGGATACCTATCTGGTTATTGATGATGAGCGTGTCGCTCTTACCGTGCCCAACACCGCCATAGTTGAGGAGATGGGCGCTTACTTCGTTTTTGTGGAGGTGCATGATGATATGTACATAAAAACTCCCGTCGTTTTGGGCGGCACCGATGGCTTCCGAACGGAGATACTTTCCGGACTTATCGGAGGTGAGGTTGTCGTTTCCAAAGGGGCGATTTTTATTAAACTGGCTCAGGGTACCGGCACTATCGACGCTCATGCCGGCCATGTCCATTAATCTTTACGGCCATGTTGAACAGAATAGTAGAATTTTCATTAAAAAACAGGCTTTTCGTCCTTTTGGGATCGGTACTGCTAATAGTTGTTGGTATTTATACCGCCGACAATATGGATATCGATGTGTTCCCGGACCTGACAGCTCCTACGGTCGTTGTTATGACCGATGCCGAAGGTATGGCCGCTGAGGAGATCGAGAGGCTGGTGACTTTCCCGATAGAGACGGCGGTTAACGGGGCGACAGGTGTCAGGAGGGTCAGGTCATCTTCCCTTATGGGAAGTTCGTTCGTGTGGGTGGAGTTCGATTGGGGAACCGATATTTTCAAGGCACGGCAGATTGTCAGCGAGAAGATGGTCTCCCTGGCCAACGCCCTGCCCGAAGGAATTACCCCGATACTCGCCCCGCAATCGAGTGTGATGGGCGAGATACTTTTTATAGGCTTACAATCGGATACCACATCCATGATGGAACTGCGGACGCTGGCGGATTGGGTGATAAAGCCGGCTATACTGGCTACCGGTGGTGTGTCGCAGGTTACGATCATAGGGGGCGACTATAAACAGTACCAGATACTTGCCGATCCGGTGAAAATGATGAGGTACGGCATCACCTTAGAGGAACTTGAAGCCGCTGGTGCGACCTTCAGCGCCAACTCCACGGGGGGAGTGGTCCGCGAATATGGCAATGAATACTCTCTGCGGGGGATGGCCAGAACAACCGATCTGGAGGAGTTGGGAAACACCCTGGTGGCCATGTGTAACGGCCAGCCCGTAAAGGTTGCCGATGTGGCCGAAGTGGTTATAGCTCCGGCCGTGAAGATGGGTTACGCTTCACATAACGCCAAACCCGCGATAATAATGTCGGTTTCCAAGCAGCCCAATATAAACACCCTCAATGTTACCGAGAATATCGAGAGACGTCTCAAGGATTTGCGGAAATCGTTGCCGGCCGACATCTCAATGGATACGAAAATATTCAGGCAGGCCGATTTTATAGAGGCTTCGGTAGGCAACGTCGGTAATGCGCTGATCGAGGGAGCCATTTTTGTTGTCGCTATTCTCTTTATTTTCCTTGGCAGCGTCAGGACGACGGTAATTTCGGTGATAGCTATGCCGATCTCTTTGCTCGGCACGGTCATAGTCTTGAAACTTTTGGGCATGAACATCAATACAATGACCCTTGGTGGCATGTGTATCGCCATTGGTTCGTTGGTAGATGACGCTATAATAGACGTTGAGAATGTTTATAAGCGGCTGCGCCAAAACTATAAACTGCCCGTTGCGGAACGCCGGCCTGTATTTAAGGTCGTTTTTGATGCTTCGGTGGAGATCAGGGCGTCGATTATTCATGCGACATTTATAATAGCCGTGGCCTTTGTGCCGCTATTCTTCCTTTCGGGTATGGAGGGGAGGATGCTCAGGCCGTTGGGCGTGGCCTATATCATTTCGCTCTTCATGTCGTTGTTGGTAGCCATGACATTGACCCCCTTACTGTGCAAGTTGTTGTTGAGCAAAGACAGTTATCTGGCAAAAAAGGAGAAGGATAGTTGGGTGACAAGCAGATTGTCGGCTTACTACACCAAATACCTTTCATGGGCCATGGAACACAAAAAGATGGTACTGATACCCTCATTTCTTTTATTGGCGATAGCATTAATACTGATGACCACTATGGGACAGGATTTTTTGCCCGAATTCAATGAGGGGTCGCTTACTATTTCGGCTGTGACAAAACCGGGAATTTCTCTCGATGAGAACAACAAAATAGGGAATCTCATCGAAACAGAGCTGTTGAAAATTCCGGGGGTATCGACCACGGCCAGAAGAACCGGCAGGGGAGAACTTGACGAACATTCGCAGATGACAAATAGTGCCGAGATAGATGTAAACCTGGTTCCGGGAGAGCGAAAACAGGAAGCTATTGTTGAGGATATAAGACATGTTTTGTCGGAGATTCCCGGCGTTGTCTCCTCGGTGGGGCAGCCGCTTGAACATAGGATTGAGCATATGTTGTCGGGTACCTCGGCCGACATAGCCATCAAATTGTTCGGATCTGATCTGAGCGAGATGTACGGTTTGGGAAACCGGATAAAAGAGTCTATTGAGGGCATAGAGGGGTTGGTTGATGTTAACGTGGAACAACAGATAGAGACACCGCAACTGCAGATACGGGCCAATAGGGACAAACTTGCCCGGTACGGAATAACTATTGGCCAGTTCAACGACTTTGTGGAGTCGGCCTTCTCCTCAAAAAAAATTGGGGAGTTGTTTGAGGAGCAGAGGAGCTTCGATATAGTTTTGAGGCTAAACGATGATAACTGGGGCAGTATCGATAAAGTTAGAGGAGCCTTGATAGATACCGAATTCGGATCAAAAGTTCCGTTGGAAGAGGTGGCAGATATCGTTTCCGTTGGTGGACCGAATACTGTTAGTCGCGAAAATGTTGAACGTAAACTTGTTATATCGGCGAATGCCGCTGGCAGGGACCAGAAGAGCCTTGTATCGGAGATAAGGCAGGCTGTTGAAGAGAACATAATGCTGCCGGAGGGTTATTTTATAGAATATGGGGGACAGTTTGAGAACGCCCAAAGTGCCGCGCGGACGCTTATGGTGGCTATGGTGCTGGCAATATTGGTGATCTTTATGTTGTTGTACAGCGAGTTCAAAAACGGGGCGTTGTCGGCCATCATCCTGCTCAACCTCCCTTTGGCCATTATTGGCGGAGTGTTCGCCATCTTCTTTACGTCAAGGGTGATCAGCATACCCAGTATCATAGGGTTTATCACACTTTTCGGCATCGCTACCCGCAACGGTATCCTGCTTGTTTCGAGATACCACAAACTTGGCGAAGAGGGCAACAGTTCGCTGAGAAAATCGATTATAAACGGGTCGGCCGATAGACTGGCTCCAATACTGATGACCGCCCTGACGGCGGCACTTGCCCTTATACCGCTGGTGATTAACGGAGACAAGTCGGGTAATGAGATCCAGAGCCCCATGGCGGTGGTTGTCATGGGTGGGTTGCTGACCTCAACATTGTTGAATATTTATGTGGTTCCCATCATATATGAGTGGTTCAGCAAATCCGGAAGAGATGGAAAAGTTGTTCAATGTAAAACAGAAAAATTAAGGATATGAAACGAGTTATTTTCATGATAATATTGGCGCTTATGATTCCCGGGTTGGGGGCACAGGACATTTATGAGCGGGTTCTGGCCGATATTGAAACCAACAGTTTGACACTGATAACCCTTAGGGAGCAGTTAGAAGCGGATAAACTGGAGATCAACAGCGGCAGGTTCCTGTCCAACCCTGAAGTGGAGTTCGGCTACCTGTGGGGCAAACCCTCTTCCATTGGTAACCGCATGAATTACAGCATTGCTCAAAGCATCGATTTTCCGTTGGTGTATGCCCGGAAAAGCAGTATCGCCAGGCAGCAGGAGGCCAATGCGGAGCTTGGTTATAGGGAGGAGAGGGCAATAGTTCTGCTGGAAGCCAGGGAGAATCTCGTGGAACTTTTATACATAAACGCCATGGCGGCGGAGTATTCTTATCGAATAGCCAATGCCGAAGCGGTAGCCGATATGTTCCGCAAAAGGATGGATTCCGGTGCTTCCACCGTTCAGGAGTACAATAAGGCCAATATCAACCTCGCGACTGTCAGAAGAGAGGCTTCGAACAATGAACTTGAAAGAGAGGCTGTATTATCCCGATTGAGGGCGTTGAACGGTGGTGTTGATGTGATCTTTGATGACAGCCTGTTTGTTGGCAGTGAGTTGCCGGCAAGTTTCAACGATTGGTTCGTTGAGATGGAGACAAATAATCCCCGGCTTCTGCGGGCAAAAGGTGTCGCCGAAGTTGCCGAATCGGTTGTAAAACTCCAGAAAGCCAACAGTATGCCCAAGTTCTCGGCCAGGTATATGAGCGAGAATGTTGTTGGCCAGACACACCAGGGAGCTACACTTGGCATATCAGTTCCAATGTGGGAAAACAAGAACAGAGTGAAAAGTGCGGTAACCCGGGCCAATGCTTCCAAGTTGGCGGCTGAAGATACGGGGATCTCGCTTTACAACTCGCTAAAAAGCGTTTATGACAAGGCAAAGGGGTTGACCGAACTGACGGAAAGCTACAGAAGCGCTCTGGAGAGGGGCGACAACAGGAAATTACTGGAAAACGCGCTTGAGAAGGGAGAGATCTCTTTGCTTGATTATCTGGTGGAGATAGGATTTTATTATGATGCTGTAGATAACCTGTTGGAGACGGAAAAGGACAGAGAACTGGCTATAAGTTATTTGTGGGCCGCCGGATTGTAGAAACGGAAGAGGAAGGTAGTTTAGGCTCAAGATGGAACGATGATATTGTTGGCGGTCGGATGAACGGTCGCGGGTTACCGCTTTGATTTGAAGAAGTCGGTTACCATGGTGCCGCATTCGTAGCCCAGCACTCCCGAAACAACCGAGGTTTTGGGGTGGAGGAGATAAGAGGATATCCTGGAATAACCCCTTTTTTCGTCGTTTGCCCCGTAAACAACCCTGCTTACCTGTGCCCAGTTGAGGGCAGCGGCGCACATGGGACAAGGCTCTATGGTGACATATATGGTACAATCCTTTAGATATTTCCCCCCAATCCAGTTGGCGGCGGCGGTAATGGCCTGCATCTCCGCATGGGCGGTAGGGTCCTTCAAGGTCTCCGTAAGGTTATGCGCCCGGGCTATTACCATATTATTGAAGACAACTACGGAGCCGATGGGAACCTCGTCCCTGGCGAGAGCCTTTTCGGCTTCATCGATAGCCATGCGCATATACTTTTCGTCGTTATTCTCCATGATTATGGTGAAAGGTTTACGCGAATGAAAGAAAAAGAAACGATAAAACGAAGTTGGAGAGAGTAGCTGGCATCGTTAAAAACGAATATGTTAATTATAAAAAAACGGTTATCTTTGGTTCTACGAGTGAATTTTATGCTTATGCGAATTTATCCAACCATTAAAAACAAATTAAAAAACAGACAGATGAAATATTTTACCTCTTTTTTATTGGCCTTGATGGTGGCTTTGACCCTAAACGCCCAACAACAGGCCTCGCCCGTGGTGGCGGAGAAAATATCGGAACGACTCTACCAACTGAAGGGTGGAAGTGGCGCTAATGGCGGGTTTTATGTTGGCGACAACGGGGTACTGGTAATCGACTCGAAGATGAGCGAAGAGTCGCAGTTACAGGTATTCGATGCCATAAAGAAAGTGACCGATCTGCCCATAAAATATCTTGTGAACACCCACGCCGATGGGGATCATGTCAACGGGAATATCTATTTCCCCGAAAATGTCGCGATAATCTCCCATGAGAATTGTCGTTCCGAGTTTTTCGTTTCCCGGAACGAAACGCCATCAAGTTGGTTGAATCCCGGGATGGCGAAAGGGGTACCCTCCATAACCTATAAGGAGAAGATGGATATTTACCTGGGCGACAAAAAGGTGGAACTTTATTACTTCGGCGTAGGCCATACCACTGGCGATACCTATCTCTATTTCAAGGAGGAGGATGTGGCCTTTATAGGTGACCAGTTTTTTGAGACTAGGGTGCAGTTGATACATACCTACAAGGGGGGAAGCGCCGTGCAATATGTTGCCACAATGGACAAGATGTTGGCGGCTATCCCGGCGAAACAATTTTGCAGTGGACACAGTGAAATAGCTTCTCGCGACAAGATTGTTGCCCATGTCAATATGATCAGGGATAAGGTGGCCACAGTCCGTACATTAAAATCCCAAAACAACACGTTGGATCAGGTTAAAGCTAGGTTCCCTGAAGGAGAGGCCGCCCTTATTGAGGGTATATACAACGAATTGTAACAAAGGGTACATACGAACGATACAGAAAAGGATCCCGGTTTGGGATCCTTTTCTTGTTTATTGTTGGTGTTGATACAGTTCTTATGACCTATTTTGGTGGACAACGACCCGTGGGAACGGCATCTCGATTCCCTCCTTATCGAACTCTTTTTTCAGCCTTTTGCGCAGTTCTCCGGTAACGGCATGTTGCATTAATGGTTTTGTCTCTCCTATGATTTTGAATATAACGGAAGAATCGCCCAGATCGTTGATCCTCAAAAATTGGGGTTTTTTGAGGATTTTATCCTCCCATTCGGGATCTGACGCCAACTTCTCTCCAACCCGGTTGATAACATCTATAACATGTTCGACATCGGCGCTGTAAGGTACTCTTACATCCAGATTAACTTTGGCGTACGATTTGGAGTAGTTGGAAACCCTTGTAATGTCGCCGTGGGGTACCGTATGGACTGTGCCGTTAATGTCTCTAAGTGTCGTTACCCTCAGAGTTATGTCCTCAACAATTCCCCTTGTACCATTAAACTCAACCTCGTCGCCTATCCTGTAATGGTTCTCGAAAATCAGGAAAAACCCTGTGATAATATCCCTTACCAGGTATTGGCTGCCGAAGCCCACGGCGACACCCACAATACCCGCACCTGTGAGCAGGGGGCCGATAGGAACACCCAACTCCTGAAGGATCATCAATCCCGCTATAAGGTATACCACAATATTGATTATCCATTTGAAAACCCTGATAAGGGTATTCTCTCTCATCTTTTCCTCCATCTCGGAAGAGTCTTCTTTGGGAACCACTGCGGCCCTTATAACCCGGGTGGTGAACCTGATCAGAACCCTTTGAATGGCGAATGCCGCTAAAGCGATCAAAAAAATCTTTACCCCGTGATCCAAAAGCCAGGGCCAGATTTTGTCCCATAACCCAATTATCCCGGTTTCTATGTTAGCGACCATAATATTTGAATTTTTTATCATTGCTGCTAAAAGTTTTTGTTGATATTTTATTATCGCAAAAATTAATTGCCGCGAAAATAGGCCATAAATCCAGTTTTATACAATTATTGGGCAATTTATTTACCTTTGGGACGCATAAGGAAAAGGGATGAGATTTTCAAAGTTACCGGGACATAGGGATATTATAGATAAGTTGATTGTTACCGTTAAAGAGGGGAGAGTCAGCCATGCCCAGCTTTTCGCCGGGCCGGAAGGGTGCGGATCACTGGCCCTGGCCATGGCTTATGCCCAATATGTGAGTTGCGAGAACAGAGGAGAGACCGATTCATGCGGGGTATGCAAATCGTGCGAGAAGTACCGGAAGATGATCCATCCCGATTACCATTTTGTCTTCCCGGTTGTGAAGACAAAAGGGGTTCAGGATCCTATAAGCGATAGTTACATCGCGCAGTGGAGGGAGTTGGTAAGCAAATCCCCGTACTTCTCCTTGAATGGTTGGTTAAACACCCTTGAACTTGAGAACGCGCAGGGATATATTTCCGTTAACGAGTCGGTTGAGATTATCCGAAAACTTAGCCTCAAGTCTTTCGAATCGGATTATAAGATCATGATTATCTGGTTGCCCGAAAAGATGCATCCGGCAGCTGCCAATAAGTTGCTAAAACTTATCGAAGAGCCGCCGGCAAAGACTCTTTTCCTGTTGGTATCCAATGAGCCCGAAAGGATATTGCCTACAATTCTATCGAGATGCCAGTTGGTGAAAATTCCCGCCTTCACTGAAGAGGAACTGACAGGTTTCCTGGAGAGCGAGTACAATATCCCCTCCGAAAAAGCTATTGAACTCGCCCACATATCAAATGGGAGTATTCTCAGGGCAATTGAAATTGCCGAGGCCTCAGATGACACTTCAGCCCAAAATTTGGAACAGTTCAAAACACTTATGAGGGTCGCTTATGCCAGAAATATCCCTAAACTTGTTGGCTGGTCCGAAAGCTTGGCCTCAAGCGGAAGAGAGGCGCAAAAGAGCTTTCTGGAGTATGGACTGCGACTTCTTCGCGAGAACCTGATGCTTACCCTTGACCAGAAAAAAAACAGACTTGTCTATTTGTCAAAAGAAGAGATGGATTTTTCATCCAGGTTTCACCCCTTTATTTCCGAAAAAAACATATTCAGCCTTACTGATGAATTTAATCTGGCGTACGCCCATATCGAAGCGAACGGGAACGCAAAAATTGTGCTTCTTGACCTTGGTTTGAGAATAGTCAAGCTGATTCGCTGATTCAGCCAAAATTTACTACATTTGTTCGATATTGTCAAAGTGTTGGTAAAATGATACAAAACGAAGATATATTGGAGCAGAACGGCGATGATGCCGAAATGTCCGATATTACATATAAACCAGGATACAATAAACTCGACTCGTTCAACTGGCTCTCCAGGGTGGAAGAGTTTGACCTAAACAGGGAAATTGTTGAGGTAAGGTTTAAGAATACCAGGAAAGGTTTTTACAGAAATACGAATGATCTGAAACTGGAGATAGGCGATGTTGTTGCTGTTGAGGCATCCCCTGGTCATGATATCGGCAGGGTATCGATGATTGGCAGACTCGCGGCCGACCGGTTCAAGGATTCAAAATGCATGGTTCCGTTGCTGGAAATGAAAAAGATTTACCGTATAGCAAGGGCGGTTGATATCCAGAAATGGGAGGAGGCCAAAAAACTGGAAGAGAAGACCATGCTGCGATCCAGAAAAATTGCCGAAGATCTGAAACTTGACATGAAGATAGGCGATGTTGAGTATCAGGGTGACAAAACAAAGGCAATATTCTACTATATCGCCGATGAGAGGGTGGATTTCCGCCAGCTTATCAAGGTTTTGGCCGAGGAGTTTCACATAAGAGTGGAGATGAGACAGATAGGAGCTCGTCAGGAGGCCGGAAGAATTGGAGGTATAGGCTCCTGTGGAAGGGAGTTATGCTGTTCAACACATATAACAAACTTTATTTCCGTGACAACCACACACGCCAAATATCAGGAACTGTCGCTTAATCCCCAGAAACTGGCGGGACAATGCAGTAAGCTTAAATGTTGCCTTAATTTTGAAGTTGACTGCTATATTGACGCTCAAAAATCTTTTCCTCCCCGCGATATCCCTTTGGAAATTTCTGATGGAACAATCTATTTCCAGAAGATGGAGGTTCATAAGGGGGTATACTGGTACTCTACAGATCCCCGTTCAAACATGAATATGGTGGAGGTTCCGGTAGAAAGGGTCAAAGAGATACAGGCCATGAACAGGAAAGGAAAAAAACCCGCCAAACTTTTTGAAACGGCCCAGTATCCGGCAAACCAATCGGTATCGGCGGATTTGCTTGAAGATAGCAGTCTGACAAGATTCGATCCCCGCACACCCGGTCGGAGCCCCAAAAAACGGTCTAACAAAAAGAGAAGGAGATTTAATGGCAAGAAAAACACTCAATAGCATCTATTCAATAATGCTCCTCTTCCCTTTACTGCTCAGTTCATGCGGTGGGAAGGTAATCTTTGCCGATACACACGAAATTAGGAGCGGTGTGTGGGAGTTGTCGGATGTGGCCAATTTTACGTTTGACAACAGCGATACGCTTGTAACTACGGATGTCGAGTTTCTTGTACGGACGGGGCCAGATTACCCTTATCGCAATATATACCTGTTTGTCACCTCCAGTTCACCTGACGGAAAAAGTATGACAGATACCCTGGAATACTACCTGTCCGACGAGAAAGGCAACCGTTACGGCAAAGGTGCCGGAGGTCTGTTTGAACTGCGACTACCATATAAAAGCAACGTATTTTTTCCGGAAAAGGGCAATTATTTTTTCAGTATAAGACATGGGATGAGAATCATGGATCTGTCCGATGTTTATGATATTGGGATAAGAATTACCAAAGCAGAAAAAAAATAATGTCGTGGGAAAGGATAAGTTGAGAAGATGGGCCGAGCTTGCCACTTTCAAAAACGTTATTCAGCCACAGGAGGTAGGTTTCGGCATAGACCATATTGTTAAGGGGCAGTGGAACTCCATGGTGCTGAAAAACAGCAATCCCATAGTATTGGAACTGGGATGCGGCAAGGGTGAATATACTGTAGGTTTGGCCCAAAGATACCCCGATATAAATTTCATAGGTATCGATATCAAAGGGGCAAGAATGTGGAGGGGGGCCAAAACGGCCAATGAAACAGGACTGAAAAACACCGCCTTCCTGCGTATCCGAATAGAATTTATTGAATCATTTTTCGCGGAAGATGAGGTATCCGGCATCTGGATTACCTTTCCCGACCCACATATCGGCAAGAACAATCCTAACAGACGGTTGACATGTCCCATGTTTTTGAACCGTTACCGCGGTTTTCTGAAAGATGGCGGTGTTGTGAGGCTGAAAACCGACAACAGGGAACTGTATGAATACACAAAGGAGATAGTTGAGTATAACGGTCTGGAGGTTTTATCGGCGACGACCGACCTTTACAAAGATTTTGCCGACAGCGAAATCCTTGGAATCAAGACACATTATGAGAAAATCTTTTCCCAACAGGGATTGCCGATCAACTATCTTGAGTTTAAGTTAAAAAAAGAGAGGGAAATTCTTCTTCCGAACAGGGGGTCGTGATGGTTTTCCAAGAGCGCGAATTTTTTTAGGGTTCCTAAATAGGGTATAGCCATGAATCAAAACAATAACGAAGGATTCTTTGAACGGGTATATGAGGTGGCACGCCTTATACCTTTTGGGAGGGTCACCTCCTATGGGGCGATCGCCAGGTATCTTGGAACCGGACGTTCCGCCCGAATGGTGGGCTGGGCGCTGAACAACTCCCATAGGTGCGATGAATTTGTCCCGGCACATAGAGTGGTTAACCGTAATGGTCTGCTTACCGGAAAAATGCACTTCGGGAATTCATCCACAATGCGGCAACTACTGGAAAACGAAGGTCTTATTATAGAAAACGATGAAATCCTGAATTTCAGGGAAAAATTCTGGGATCCAATAAAAGAGTTGGGGCAATAGGGTTATTTGTCCGACAGTTTCTCCGATACTGTCTCCCTTTTGATGTAAGATGTGGATTGGAACGCCGCGATCAACTCATTGTTCTCATTGGTAATATCTACCCTGTAAAAAGCTATGGTACGCCCGCGATGGATCTCCGATGCTTTGGCCGTAAGAGTTCCCCTGGAGACCCCCTTGACAAAGTTGATGTTGGCGTCGAGCGTCACAGCCAGGTTGCCATATGAGTTTGATGCGGCGGCGAAACAGAGGTCGGCCAGCGTGAAGAGCGCCCCTCCCTGCACTATTCCCGCACCGTTAAGGTGTTTATCGGTTATAACCATTTCAGCTGAGGCTGACCCTTTCCCCACCTCCTTGAGAACGACACCGTTGCATTTAGCGAATTGATCCCTTTGCATCAACTTCATAATACTGTTTACCTTTTCCATACCATCATGATTATTTCACGCAAGATAAAAAAATTACTACTGAATCATTAATAGTTCTATTTTTACCGAAAATTGGGCCAATTGAATAATCATACGCGATACAATCCGATCAAAAAAAAGTAAACAGATGAATAGAAAATATACTTTTCGTGGTTGCGGTCTGACCAGGCAATCTTGTTTGACAGGGATGTTCAGGCATAAGAAACTCTTTTTACAGGCTATTTTGACTGTTTTGATACCGTTGGTTTCCTGTGGGGGGACGCAAACGGACATCAGGGTTGGCGCCTCAAGAGTTGACCAGTATATTGGCCTGATCAATAACAGAACGGTTGCCATTGTCGCCAATCAGACCTCCATGATCGGGGAGACCCATTTGGTAGACTCACTTTTGACGCTGGGCATTGACATTAAGGCCATTTTTGCCCCGGAACACGGTTTTCGCGATCTTGCCGATGCGGGCGCGCGCATAGCCGACGGAAAAGATCCTGTAACGGGGCTGCCAATAATCAGCCTTTATGGTTCCCATTTTAAGCCAACTGTTGGAGATCTTGCGGATGTAGATGTGGTATTGTTTGATATCCAGGATGTTGGCGCAAGGTTTTACACATATATTTCCACCCTCCATTATGTTCTTGAGGCTTGCGCCGAAAACGGCATTGGTTGTATAGTTCTCGATCGTCCCAACCCCAACGGTTTTTATGTCGATGGGAACATCCTGGATACCGCTTATAGTTCGTTCGTAGGTTTGCATCCGGTACCGGTGGTTCATGGGATGACTGTTGGTGAATACGGTTCCATGATAAATGGCGAGGGTTGGCTGAAAGATGGGATAAAATGTGATCTTACGGTAATCAGATGTGAAGGCTACACGCATGAAACCTATTATGAACTCCCTGTCAAACCTTCGCCAAACCTGCCAAATTTGAACTCTATTTATCTTTACCCTTCCCTCTGTTGGTTTGAAGGAACCAATATATCCGTAGGCAGGGGAACAGCCTTTCCTTTCCAGGTTTATGGAGCTCCCGAGTTGCCTGACAGAGGATTCAGTTTTATCCCCGAAAGTGTTGCCGGGGCCACAAATCCCCCCTTTAAAGGGGTTAAATGCTACGGAGGTGATCTTAGGAGCGCTATCTCCAATGGCCTGGTACCTTCGCCAATGATAAACCTTGAATGGATAATCGAGGCGTACAACGATTATCCCGATAAGGGGAAATTTTTTACGCGATATTTTGATACATTGGCCGGGGGGCCAACTCTGA
>DUOU01000043.1 GCA_012838685.1 Bacteroidota bacterium
ATATTATGGCTAAAGGTAAATATAATTCGTTCCATATAACAACCCGATGTAACCGTCGGGAGTTACATTGGTAGCGACGTTTATTCATATAGCTTTTGGCAACTGTTTGAGCAATAACAAACGAATAACCAGTTTTTTATATTTATATTTCTATTTCAATGGTGAATCAGGTTCTTTGCACATAGCATAGTAATATGCCGCATCTATCTGTTCAGGGAGTATTCGCTGAAACAATGCGGTAATTCTTCCTTGCCATGTCAATATTTTGTTCCGCTTTTTCTTTTTAATGCCTTTTAGTATAAAACGGGCCACATATTCGGGAGCCATTAGTTTCTCCTCTCTTCTTGGAGTCGTACCCTGAGGAGAGCCATCTGCCAGTAAAGCCTTCTTACGTATCTCTGTCGCGGTAAAGCCCGGTGCGATTATCATAACATGCAGACCCTTTTTAAGGTTCTCAATGCGTATTGTTTCCAATAAACCGTGCATGGCGAATTTTGAAGCTGAATATCCGGTTCGTGCCGGCAACCCGTGAAAGCCCGCAACAGAAGAGACCCCAACCAATGAACCTTTATTCTTAACAAGATAAGGTAGCGCATATTTTGTACAGTAAACAGTTCCCCAAAAATTCACATCCATAAGTCGGCGAATTACATCCAAATCCACATCCATAAAAGTTGCCCTCATCGATAGTCCGGCATTATTGATCAAGATATCAACCGTACCAAAAACATTGACGCACTTCTCTACCAATTGTTTGCAGTCAGACTCACTGGTTACATCCGTTACCGAATAATCGGCTATCTGATTTTTAGACCTGATCTCAGCGACAATCGATTTAAGTTTCTCTTCCGTTCTAGCGGCTAGCATTACCTTGCTTCCATGAGCAGCGAATTCCCTGGCTGTTGCCTCCCCTATTCCGGAGGAAGCTCCAGTAACAATAACTACCTTTCCTAAAAATGTTTTTTTCATAGCGCTATATTAAAAACATAATATTACGAAAGTAATAAATTCAATGAATTGTCTTTACTCAATTTGCATAGTTTTTTTAGAAAAAAAATCAGTAGTGTCCGATTAAAAAATAAATAAGAGGGGTACTCCCCAAAGGTTTCCCCCAATGTTGTATCTTAGTTTTCGCACAAAACAATTACAACATGGGTAAAATTACAGAAATAAAATTAGTCGGACAGCCTATTTTCAAACAAATAATGAATTTGGTGGAAAAAGTGGATATAAACGGGTTGATAAGGAAGCACGAGAGTGATTATTATTACAAATCATTCAAGACCCGGACACATCTTTTTACGATGCTGTTCGGGATACTGAGCCGATGCGATTCGATGACCGAGGTATGCGAGGGACTGCGTGCGATGGGCGGCAAGCTTAACCATCTCGGGATGGACCGGGCGCCGGCGAAGAGCACGGCGTGCGACGGTCTGCGGAACAGGAACAGCGAGTTTTTTGAAGATCTGTATTTTCGATTGGTAAGCCATTACAAGAGTTTTTTGTCGGACAGCCGGACTTATGGGTTGACATTTAAAGAGGTCCTTATCATTGATTCCACGACTATCCGGTTGTTCAGCGACGTTTTAAAGGGCGTCGGGCGCAACCCCAAGGGAGACGGCAAGAAAAAAGGGGGGATGAAGGTGCACATGCTCATTGACGCGGCACAATCGGTGGGACGGTTCATCAAAATGACTGAGGCCAAGGTCCATGACAAAAACTTCCTGAAGAGCCTTGACTTGATATCCCACAGCATGATAGTCTTTGACAAGGCGTACAACTATTACCTCCAGTTCGCGCTTTGGACACAGAAGAACATATATTTTGTCACACGGATAAAAAAGAACGCCGTATATACCGTTGTAGAGGTCAAGAGGTCCCATTACCGGAAGAAAGGACAGGCCAAAGTTTTACGGGACGAGATCATAGAGCTTGAATACCATCCCGAGAGAGAAGATTGCACGAAGGATACGAAAACCAAGCTTAAGATAAAACTGAGAAAGGTCTGTTACCAGGACGAACAGAACCGTTACTTTGAGTTTTTGACGAACAATTTTGACATATCGGCCGAAGACGTGGCTTTCCTTTACAAAAAAAGATGGGGCATAGAGATACTGTTCAAGAAGATGAAGCAGAACTTCCAGTTGCATTACTTCTACGGAGAGAACGAAAACGCCATTTATACACAGGTCTGGTGCACGTTGATAGCCCAACTGCTGTTGACGGTGACCCAGAAGATCGCCCAAGCAAAGAAAGCCTTCTCCGTTGTGGCCTCGTTGGTACGGATCCATTTGATAAGCATGCTTGATGTAAACGAGTTGCTGAGGAGCACTAAAAGAGGCTTTAAGAGTAAATCGATCCCGCCAGGATTACAATTATCGTTTAATATGTGGGGGGTCAATTTATAAACGGGGAAAATGATACTTGATAATCAAACATTTACGAACACATATCAAGAATCTAAATTATTAGTCGGACAATAGTGAAAAAAAAT
>DUOU01000044.1 GCA_012838685.1 Bacteroidota bacterium
GGAGGTTAACTCCGCTCTGCTTACGCTCGATGTTACCGAAGATGTGCTTGAAGAGGCTATCAAAAAGGGATGTGATCTTATAGTTTCGCACCATCCGTTGATATTCAAACCTCTGAAAAGGCTTACCGGCAAAACAGTTACCGAAAGAATAATAAGTAAAGCTATATTGAACGGCATAGCGATCTACGCTCTGCATACCAATCTTGACGCGATTAACTTCGGTGTCAGCAGGAAAATGGCAGAAAAACTTGGTTTGAAGGATGTGAGGGTATTGGTGCCGCTCGCCGGAAGGTTACGCAAGATGGTGACATTCGTGCCGACATCACATTACGAAAAGGTGAGCAAAGCTGTTTTTGAGGCAGGTGCCGGTAAAACCGGCAACTATGATCTTTGTGGTTTCGGTGTTGAGGGTATTGGCAGTTTCAGGTCCGGAGAGGGGAGTTCGCCATTTGTCGGTTCCATTGGTAAAGAACATAAGGAGAGCGAGATAAGGTTTGAGACGGTTTTTTGGGAACATGACAAGATCAGGGTAGTGGATGCATTGTTGAAATCGCATCCTTATGAGGAGGTGGCATATGATATATATATCCTGGAAAACGATAACATTGATATCGGTTTTGGTTGTATCGGTAATACCGGAAAGGAGATTGATGAGATGGTTTTCCTGAACAACCTGAAGGAGATCTTTGGGGCCAATGGAATACGTTACACCAGTCCAACCGGCAAAAAAATAAAAAAAGTGGCCCTATGCGGGGGATCGGGTTCAGGTTTTTTGAAGGAGGCGATCGCGGGGGGAGCCGATGCTTTTGTAACGGCGGACGTTAAATACCATACTTTTTATGATGCCGAAGGGAAGATACTTTTAGCGGATATAGGACATTATGAGAGTGAAAAATTCTCATTGGAAATATTAAAAGATCTAATTGTTAAAAAATTCCCTAACTTTGCGACCCTGTTTTCAGGGTTAAATTCGAATCCGGTAAATTATTTATAATATGGAAAAAGCAAAAACAAGCGATGTTGAGATCTCCGTTGAGGAAAAGTTACGCGCGTTATTCAGTCTGCAGTTGGTTGATTCCGAGATTGACAAAATAAAGACACTTAGGGGAGAGTTACCTTTGGAGGTACAGGATCTTGAAGATGATATCGAGGGGCTGGAGACCAGACTGGTCAACTTGCGCGAGGAGGTCGCCAACCTTGAAAAAGCTATCAGTACAAAGCATAATGAGATAATTGATTCCGAAAATCTCATAAAGAAATATAACGAACAGCAGAAAAACGTCAGAAACAACAGGGAATTTGATTCCTTGTCCAAAGAGATAGAATATCAAACTCTTGAGATCGAATTATACAACAAGAAGATCAAAGAGTTTGCCCTCCAGTTGGAAGATAAAAAAGTTGTGATTGACGATTCCGAAAAGTTGTTGGACGAGAGAATCCAGGATCTCGACAACAAAAAATCGGAGCTTGAAGAGATCATTCTCGACACCCAGAAGGAGGAGGAGAATCTTTACAAGAAACGTGATGAGGTACAGGAGCTGATAGAGGATCGTTTATTGTCGGCGTATAACAGGATCAGGAACAACGCCAGAAACGGTTTGGCGGTTGTCTCTATCCGGCGCGACGCTTGTGGTGGTTGTTTCAACCAGATACCCCCCCAAAGGCAACTTGACATAAAATCCAGGAAGAAGATTATTGTTTGCGAGTATTGCGGCCGTATACTTGTAGATGAAGAGATAATCAACGAGTAGAAAGGAGGACAACGGCGATGGCCATTACCCCTTCGCCACGGCCGATAAATCCCATTTTTTCGGAGGTGGTCGCTTTTATGGAGACGTTTGATGGATCTGTCTTCAGAACCGTTGCGAGCGTGGCCCTCATTTCGTTGATGTAAGGTGATATTCTGGGACTCTCAAGACAAACGGAGGAGTCGATATTGCAAAGTTTGAAGCCTTGATCCTCAATTAATTTAAGCGTTCTACCCAAGAGTATTTTACTGTCGATATCCTTGAACTCGTCACTATTGTCCGGAAAGTAACAACCAATATCCCTAAGTCCGGCCGCTCCCAGCATGGCGTCACAGATGGCGTGGATCAGGACATCTCCGTCAGAATGGGCGACACACCCCTTTTCCGAGGGGATGTTGACACCTCCGAGCCACAGTTTCAAACCTTCATCTAACCTGTGAAAGTCGATACCCTGTCCGATTCTTATTGTCATCCTTCCGATTTAACGGACCTGAAGGAATCACTGTCGAAGTTCAGTGAGAATCTCAGAGTGTTAGCGAGCGGGGAGTTGTTTTGGCCAACCGGAACAAGATACGAGAAGTCGAGTCCAAAGCCACTCAAACGCAGGCCCACGCCGGCAGTCAGATATCTCCTGTTGCCTTTGGTCTTGTTTTCATAAAAATATCCCGTTCTCAAGGCGAAGAGGTTGTTGTACCAATATTCGGCACCAAATGAAAAGGCCAACTCGCGGAGCTCTTCGGAGAATCCTCCCGGCGCGTCGAAGAATGATCGGAATATAGCTACCGGAACCGCAATGTTCGGATTCTTGCCGGCAACAATACTGTCGGGATTGGTAGCGCTATATTCAGGAGGCGTGGGAACCAGAAGTTTGTTGATATCCATGGTGGCGGTCAACTTGTTGTAGGCATCGAAAAAGAAAGTATAAGATCCGCCTATTTTCATGTTCATAGGTATAAAATCGGCGTTCTGCGACTCTGAGTAACTCATTTTGCTGCCAATATTGGCAATATTGAACCCCAGGGCATATTCTCCCGGAACCCCGAAGAGGGCCGCATCGTTCACATAGTATCCGGCGATATCGGCGGCTACCGAGGTACCCGGCTTACTGTCAGTGCTGGTTGAAGAGTAACCTCCGGTAAGATTCGAGTAGATAAACTTGAAAGCCACACTTCCCGAAAAATGGTCGCTGAACAACCTGGAATATCCGGCTGTCAATGCCCATTCATTGGGTTTATAAGTTGTTTGATATTCCCCGGCATCGGTAGTGAAATCAATATCGCCGAGTGATGAGTAGGTAAGACCCCCGGAAACCACCTGGTTGTTGTCTATTTTATAGTATCCGAAGAGGTTGGCTATACTGATATCGTTTACCAGATTTCTGAGCCATGGCGTATATGCGAGGCCAACGCCGTACTTACTATCAATAAAAGCATACTTGGCGTTGTTCCAATAGATACTGTAAACATCGGGAGAGGTTGCGACTCCGGCATCTCCCATTGAACCTCCCCTGGAGTCGGGAGCGATGGAGAGAAACGGAACAACCGTATTTATCGCATTGTAAGTATCTTGTGCCCAAGAGTTAACGCCAAATGACAGTATCATTGCGGCGAACAATACCTTTCTCAATAACTTCATCATTTTCAAGAATAAAAAATCAATTTTAATCCGTTTATACCCGGAAAGTCGATCAATAAACACAAATATAGAACTTTTTTTTGATTCACTTATTGTGTTGTATTTATAAAATAATAATCCTGCCTGATTCCCTGGCCTTTTCGCCACTCTCCGTCTCAATATCCATAATGTAGATATATATACCTCTTGCCACGCTTTGTCCGTTGCTGTTACGACAGTCCCATTCAATGTCCGGCAACTGGTATCCCTGGGAAAACGTTTCCGTTTCAATTGTTTTGATAAGCTTGCCGGCACCGTTGAATATTCTTATTGTTACATACATCAACTCACCTGGCCTGTTATGTTCCAGAGTGAATTTTGTGTGGCTTGTTGCGGGATTGGGATAGTTTCTGGGATTGTTTGTCAGAAAACCTTCATCTGTTTTCACAAAAAAAGTGATGGATTGCCGGTTTGAGTTGTTGAGGTTGTCCCACGCCTTTAAGGTTAGGGTGTGGCGACCGTCGGAAAGACCCATCAACTGATAATTTATGCTCCCTCTGGTATAGTTGTTCCGGTCTGTTTCAAAATAGTTGTTGAGAACAAATGTTTGTTCCGGGTCGTTGTCGATTTCAGCAACAATATCGTGTCCTATCGCGAAACCGGAACTGTTTATGCCGGACGGATCTTCCAGTTGTGCCAGCAAGACAGGCATAGGCCCCGTTATCCCCCCATCCCTGAAAAGGGTGTCGTTCATGAACAGCTTGATCTCCGGCCCCACGGTATCGATCTTAACAATAGGAGAGAATCCCCCCACAATGATTTCGTCAAATGAGCCCGCTATGTCGTTTTCCCCGTCATAGGCGTAGTATATGATTTTCCCGTTGCCATATTCGTAATTGATCTCCCTTGGCACCAAGAAGGAGAACTCAAACTTTCCATCCCTGACCTCGCAATTACCCTTGAAAATTATATTGTCCATCTTCTGGAAACTGACGGTAGCTCCACCATCGTTTCCCAAGGTCAGCACAGTGGATGGCTTATCGTAAACCACGGATGATAAAAAGCCGTTAAATTCGTTAAAAGGTGCTCCACTGTTTTTTTCGATATGACCGGAGATTGTAACGACCGATAGGGCCTTAAGGGTATCGATAGTTTCATATACTACACACTTATGGTTGATGGAGTCTGTTATGGCCCTTCCATCATCCGGAAGGGCTATTCTCAGTGCCGGATCGCCCAGGAGCGCGAAGCTGCGCTTGTTGGTGTCGTTGCCGGCATTTACTTTGGCCAGTCTGATGATATCTCCCAACCGCATGGATCGACCCTCACTATCCTTGTCGAACGCGAAACCGAAAATATTTCTGTTAAGGTTATAGTTAAGTGAGGACAGGGCGACCCTGGTAGTTGACATCAGCGCTATCGCGCCTCCGTTCTCTTTGAGCAAAACCTTTTCCCCCGCCGATTTTCTCTCTATCATCGTTTGGGTGATAGCGTTTTTGTCGGCATCATCAAACCGGCTGAATTCGCATGTTGCCATAATAAACAGAGGCAGTCTGTTGGCGTTCGACCATGAAGAAATATCTTCCGCTTTAACAACTCTTTCAGCGGCAAGGCCGTTTTCATTGCCATGACCCGTGTAATTGAAAATCAGGCAACCCGAATTGATCTGCCGGTTTATCGCGTAAGTCGCATCGGGATAGGACTGTTCCGTTGAAGTTGTCACCTGCTTATAAGCGTCCAGATATATTTTGCTGACGAAAATGTTCCGATCCTCGGCGGCTATGACTTTTTCAAGGTTTTCCGCATCAATGAGATGCCTGTTGTCGTCTTCGTCGTCCGCTACCATACATACAACATTTTTCCAGTCGGTTTGATCCATACCGTACATATAGCGGGCTATTTTTCTTACAACGATCCCGGCTTCGGTAGTGTCGTTTACCGGCAGTCGGCCTACCGCGATATCTTCAGTGCCCCGAGCTTCGCCCTCACCCAACTCCAGAAGTGTGTAAAAATCGTCGGATGTGAACGATGAGATCACAGAGGTTGAGTTTTGGGATTGATATGTGGGAATAAAGTTGGGGTTATGGGGTGGAGGGGTCCTGTTATCATAGCATCCGTCGCCCAGCAACAAAAGGTAGCCCAAACGGGTGTCGGTCTCCTTTTGTTTTTCGTATTTCATACGGAGGAAGTTTCTGATGGCGACAATGTCGGGGATGCCTCCCGAGAATTCGTTATAGATCTCTTCCGGCGTGGTTATCAATGAGATAAGTCCGCTGTTGTTGTAGTGCAATGCGGCAATCCTTTCGGCATAGGCGGCAAAGAGAGGGTGCGTGATTATCACCATTTCGGCTGGAGGCGACCCATGGAGATCCTGGTTTTTTACCTCTCTGCCGGGCATGACAGGTTTTTGGATGGCTGTTCCGTCGAACAGGATAAACCGTTTAAGTGAATCGGTGGCGGCATCAAAATAGAGTTCCTTTCCCGAAATTGAAAAGTTTATAACGGAAGGGTTCATAGGGTCGGATACATCCCAAATCAAAGGTATCTTTTCGCAATTGAAGGTAAACCTGGTTATCCTTCCCGGGGAAACGGACCGGCTGTCGGACACTATCAAAGATCCGCCTCCATAGAAGTTGCGGCGCCTGCCCTGAAGTGTTATTTTGTCGAGCCACCCTTTGGCATTGAGCACACCGTTGGGGTTAAAGCTGATGTTAAAGGTAGGGTTTGGGCCTGAAGGCAAAAACGTTCCGGATGAATCTACAATTATGGCCTGGATGCCCGTGTGATTCGACATATCTACCCGGGCAACGCGCAATGTATTGCGCACGACGGCCTCTTCGCTGAACTTGAAAGTTGAAGAGGCTGAAGATCTGGCAACAACAGTCAGGTCATATCCAATGGCCTCGTTTTCCTCCAGGTTATCGAATCCAGGATCAATGGAAAGAGGAACATCAACGCTCAGTCGTTCGAACCATTGTCGGCCCGACTTGATTATATTTTCCTCGTCAACATCCCTTGCGTATAGTATGTCTGAACTTGA
>DUOU01000045.1 GCA_012838685.1 Bacteroidota bacterium
CTGAACCAGGAACTTTACGATATGGTTTATGGTGCCGATGTTATTAAGAGCAAAGAGGAATTTGAGGAAAAAATCAAAGAAGAGATAGCTTCCAATCTTAAAAGAGAGACCGATTACAAACTTTTAATCGATCTGAAGGAGTATGTGACCAGTAAAACCGAAATGACCTTCCCTGAAGATTTCCTGAAAAAATGGCTTATGAAGGTCAATGAAAATCTTACCCGGGAGCAGTTGGATGAAGATTTTGATTCTTTCATACAGGATCTTAAATGGCAGCTTATCAGAAATAAGGTGGCAACTGAAAACAATATGACCGTTACGGAAGAGGAACTACAAAATGAAGCTGAGGCAATAACAAGGTATCAATTCCAACAGTATGGGTATTATTACGCGACCGACGAACAGATAAGCGGATTCGCCAAACAGACTCTTAGCAATCAGGAAGAGGCCAAAAGAATTGCCGCGAAAATTCTCGACAACAAGGTCCTCTTACACATGAAAGATGTGGTCAAGGTTGATGAAAAAGAGATATCCTCGGAAGAGTTTAACAAACTGTTTGAATAGAAATCGTTATTTTGGTTCTTTAATTAACATTAATAGCTATGAGCAGTAAAAGTGATTTCGAAAAATATGCCGCGAGCAGGGGTATCAGCAGTATGGCTCTCCATAGATATAACCAGGTATGGGGCAATTATATCTCGCCTACCATCATCGAAGAACGTCAACTTAACGTGGCTTCAATGGATGTGTTTTCCAGGTTGATGATGGACAGAATAATCTTTTTGGGCCTCGCGATAGATAATTATGTCGCCAATATCATCCAGGCACAACTGTTATATCTTGATTCTTCGGATCCAGGAAAAGATATCCAGATATACATAAACTCTCCCGGCGGATCTGTAAGCGCCGGTTTGGGAATATATGACACCATGCAATATATCTCATGCGATGTGGCCACTATTTGCACTGGAATGGCGGCATCAATGGGAGCTGTATTGCTCTCCGCGGGAACAAAAGGCAAAAGATCGGGACTGAAACACTCAAGGGTGATGATACATCAACCTAGTGGAGGTTTTGAAGGTACCGCATCAGATATTGAGATACAGGCCAGAGAGGTGTTAAAACTCAAAAAAGAACTCTATACCATAATTGCCGAACATTCCGGCAATAGCATAGAAAAAGTCGAGAAAGACTCCGACCGCGATTATTGGATGACAGCGCATGAGGCCAAAGAGTATGGCATGATAGACGAGGTACTTGATAAAACAAAGTAAAACAACAAAATGGACAAATGCTCTTTCTGCGGAAGATCGAGAAAAGAGGTAAACCTTTTGATAGCGGGACTTCAAGGTTTTATATGCGACCATTGCGTGGAGCAGGCACAAACTATTGTCAATGAAGAAATCAAATCGCATACCAGCTCGAAGTTCGACACGGTCAACCTTCTCAAACCTCCCGAAATAAAACATTTTTTGGATCAATATGTGATTGGCCAGGATATGGCGAAGAAAGTCATATCCGTGGCTGTTTACAACCATTACAAAAGGCTTAACCAGAAGGATGACGACGATGAGGTTGAAATAGAAAAATCAAATATCATATTGGTAGGTGAAACCGGAACCGGAAAAACACTTCTCGCTAGAACCGTTGCCAGAATGTTACATGTTCCATTCGCGATTGTCGATGCCACTGTGCTGACTGAAGCGGGTTATGTTGGCGAGGATA
>DUOU01000046.1 GCA_012838685.1 Bacteroidota bacterium
ACTCCTCGTCGCACTCGAATACAAGGTTTGTCTTATGTTTTTGTCCCCATTCGTATATCAGGCTCTTGAAATCTGTGTCGGTATGGACAATCTCTTCAAGGTTCAAATATTTGTTCAATATTCTTTTTATGAAGACTTTTTTTGTTTTTTTATACCCCTTATCAATAAAGATGGCCCCCATAAACGCTTCAAACGCATCTCCATACAGATTCCTGATACAACTGTCTGTACAAACATTATTGACCAAGAGCTTGTCGAATCCCATCGACAGGGCGATACGGTTGAGTTCCTCGCGGTTAACAATTCTTGCCCTTATTTTTGTAAGGGCTCCCTCGGAAGCATTGGAGTATTTCTCAAAGAGGTGCTCCGAAAGAATAGCGTCAATAACGGCATCACCCAAATATTCCAACCTTTCATTGTTTATCCTGGTACCATCCGGCAGGAGATAAGAAGCCGACCTGTGAATAAACGCCGCTTCATAAAGGGATAAATTTCCGGGTCTTAGTCCCATGATCATCTTCAGGCGAAACTTAAAATCCCGCTTATCGAAGAAATACAATCTCTTAAAAATTCGTTCAAAAATTTTCACTCTCAAAAATCCCTTTTTATAACGATTGATGTGTTGTGCCCACCAAATCCGAATGTATTGCTTATAGCGTATCTTACTTCCCTTTTTTGGGACACATTGGGCGTTATGTTTATCCTGGGATCTATCTCGAGATCTTGTTCCTTAAAGTTGATCGTTGGGGGTATCTCTCCGTGGATTATGGTAAGAATAGTCGCTATGGCCTCAATTGCTCCGGCAGCCCCCAAAAGATGGCCTGTCATCGATTTTGTGGAGCTGATGTTCATACTATATGTATGTTCCCCGAAAAGACGTTGTATGGCCTTGATTTCAGCTATATCGCCCGGAGGTGTCGAAGTTCCGTGGACATTGATGTAATCTATCATATCAACCGAGATTCCCGCCTCCTCTATCGCCAGTCGCATCGAATTACTTGCGCCTAATCCTTCCGGATGCGGTGCCGTAAGGTGATAGGCATCGGCTGTCATTCCCGATCCAACTATCTCAGCATATATACGTGCCCCCCTGGCTTCGGCATGCTCTCGTTCCTCAAGAATCAATGTGCCGGCACCCTCTCCAATCACAAAACCGTCGCGCGTTCTGTCAAAAGGCCGGCACGCTGTTTTGTATTCATCATTTCGGGTAGATATGGCCCTCATGCCACTGAACCCGCCCAGTCCAACTTCATTTATTATCGCCTCGCTTCCCCCGGCAAGAAAAATATCGGCCTTCCCCCATCTTATGTAGTTGAACGCATCTATTATCGCATTTGTTGAGGATGCGCATGCCGACACGGTGGAAAAATTGGGTCCCTTGAAACCATATCTGATCGAAATAGTTCCAGCGGCGATATCTCCTATAAGTTTTGGAACAAAGAAAGGGCTGAAGCGAGGAGTTCCATCTCCTAAAACGAAGTCCCTCACATTCTCTACAAATGTATCCACTCCTCCCATTCCGGACGACAGAATCACTCCAATCCTGTTCTTATCAACCTTATCGAGATCAAGGCCCGAATCAACTACCGCCTCTTCTGCCGCAATATGGGCAAACTGGCTGTAACGATCGAGCTTGTTGATCTCTTTGGGAGAAAAAAAATCAGTGGCGCTGAAATTTTTAATTTCGCACGCAAATTTTGTCTTGAATTTTTCGGTGTTAAACCTTGTGATCAGCTCCGACCCGCTAACACCATTACGCAATCCCTCCCAATACTCTTTTACGTTGCAACCTATGGGGGTTATCGCCCCCAGACCGGTAACCACGACTTTTCTCATAAGAGGAAATTATCAATACAATGCTATTTAGCGTTTTCTTCGATGTATTTGATAGCGTCACCAACGGTGCTGATAGTCTCGGCCTGATCGTCAGGTATCCCGATATTGAACTCTTTTTCAAACTCCATAATCAACTCAACAGTATCAAGAGAATCCGCACCAAGGTCGTTTGTGAAACTGGCTTCAGGAGTTACTTCCGATTCGTCTACTCCAAGTTTGTCAACTATAATCTCCTTTACTCTTGTAGCAATGTCTGACATAATTCTAAGATTTAATTAATACTATTTTTTTTATGAACTTTGCAAAGGAATATATTTGTACCTTATTTTTCAAATGATTTGTGCTTTTTTCTTTTCTATAAATTTTAATCTCCTGATTTTCAATGATTAAACTATAAAATAAAATAAAATTCACTTTTTTTAGAAAACCAATTAATTAACTAATAATGAGCAATATAGCTATTTTCGCTTCAGGCTCCGGATCAAACGCCGAAAATATAATCCGACACTTCTCCGGCAATAAAAAGGCAAATATAAAGCTAATTTTTACCAACAATCCGGACGCTTATGTGATTGAACGGGCAAAAAACTTAAATATCAATTGTTTAATTTTTAACAGGGAAGATCTCTATGTTACCGACAAAATATTTAACGTTTTGATTTCCAATAAGATTGATTTTATTGTTCTTGCGGGCTTTATTTGGCTGGTGCCGGATAATATAATCAAGGCATATGAAAGAAGGATAGTAAACATTCATCCCGCTCTTCTTCCGGCATACGGAGGAAAGGGGATGTACGGCGACAGAGTGCACAAAGCGGTAATAGATAACCAAGAAAAAGAGTCGGGCATAACTATCCACTTCGTTAACCAACATTACGATGAAGGTGATATCATTTTTCAGGCCAAATGTACCGTTGAGAAAGGGGACTCACCGGAAAGCCTCGCTAAGAAGGTGCATGCGTTGGAATATAAATATTTCCCGACAGTGATCGAAAATATATTGGAAGGATCACAGTTCAGCGATTAAACTATCGGCTTGAAGTTCTTTGCCCATACTATCCAGCAAGTTGTTCACCACGGTTCTGGCGATATTAAATTTTTCCATATTCTCCTCTAATACAGGATCTACGGAGGGTGCCTCCACCTTGAGGGGATCTACCGGTGAACCGTTCACGTAAAACCTGAAATCGAGATGGGGACCGGTAGAGAGCCCGGTACTTCCAACGTAACCTATAACATCTCCCTGTTTTACTATCGTACCTACTTTTATTCCGGAAGCGAAGTGGCTGAGATGTATATATGCCGTTGAATGGACACTGTTATGTTGGATTTTGACCATATTTCCGTTGGATGCATCGTATGATGCGGATATTACCCTGCCATCGCCAACGGAGACCACCGGTGTTCCGATCGGAGCCGCATAATCCACGCCATGATGTGGCCTGACTATCCTTAATATGGGATGCAGCCTCGCCGAGGAATATCTGGAACTTATCCTTGAGTATCTTAACGGGGCTTTCAAGAATGCTTTTCTTAAACTGGCCCCATCCATATCGAAGTAACTCTCAACACTGTCCTGAATAAAGGGAATGGCCGTAAAGGGCTTGCCTGACCATGTATAACGGGCGCCGCATATTCTGGAAATTCCCAACGACCGGTCTCCAACAAATTCCTCTTCATATATCGCCTTGAACGTATCCCCTTTTTGGAGTCCGAAAAAGTCCACTGTCCAGGCAAAAATCTCGGAAAGCTCGATCGCGAGCATGGGATCGTATCCCCCCTCTACAATCGCTTCCCACAACGAGGTTTCGATAGTTCCCGAGGCAAATTTAATTTCAACCCGTTTCTCTTCAATAAATTCCGTGATATTTAACGAGTCTCCCAAGCTGAAAACATATGTGGCCTCGGGAGTGTGTTCATAAAGAAAATATCTTGCCTTTAACGCCGGGAAGGTGTCACAATATACGGAATAACTATTGCCCGAAACCATTTTTCTCACGTCAAAAACATCTTTTGAGTTTTCTATTACCTGGTTCACTTCCGGATAAGTTACTCCATATTGAAGAAGGATATCGGATAAGAATCTGTTTATCCTGATTTTGCCATCAATCTTTTTCAAAGAGTCTACAGGTATTCCATAAACAAGATTCCTTTCCGGAACCTCCTCTTCCAATACAATACTGTCTCCCCCTATTTGGTTTTCCGCCTCATTGATCCCGAAATCGGTACAGCAAAAGGTAAGGATCAAGTAAAACAACAATAAAATACTATGGCCAACTCTTTTCATTGCTCCGTCACTCTCCTCACTTCAGTACTATGTTTACTATCCTTTTTGGTACAAATACGATGTTCGCGACACTGCCGGCTTGAAGCCACTTCTTTGATCTTTCATCTGCCATTACCGCATCGACAACAGCATCTTTATCCATATCCGCCGGAAGAACAATCTTAAATCTCATTTTACCATTGAACGATACCGGGTATTCAATGGATTCTTCAATAAGATATTTTTCGATAACCAGCGGCCAGGGCTCATAAGCGATACTCTCATCATTACCCAATCGTTCCCAAAGTTCCTCGGAAAGATGAGGTGCGAATGGGCTCAATATTTTAACAAATTGACTGGCCGTCGCACCTGTTATTCTGCCCTTTTTTATGGCCATGTTGATAAATATCATCATTGCTGATATGGCGGTGTTAAACCTTAAGTTTTCAATGTCGTCTTCAACCTTTTTTATTGTTTGGTGCAGTGTTTTTAAAACCTCCGTGTCCTCTTCTCCTTCA
>DUOU01000047.1 GCA_012838685.1 Bacteroidota bacterium
AAGCTCTTAAAGATTATGAGGTACTCAAGTCGAGTATAACTCAGGATCAGAGCAATGATACTATGGATACATCACCCACTTTCAAGGTTCTTGAAGAGGGGGCTACAACCTTGTCGAAAGAGGAGTCGGGCAGATTGGCGCAACGGCAGTTGAAGTTTATCCATCATCTGCAGGCCGCACTTGTCAGGATAGAGAACAAGACGTATGGTGTCTGTCGCGAGACCGGTAAACTGATTTCCAAGGAGAGACTTAGGGCGGTTCCCCATGCTACGCTCAGTATGGACGCAAAGATGAGACAGAAATAATCGGATGGCTCTTCTCTTTATGATATTGGCTGGCCGGGAAACCGGTCAGCTTTTTTTATAGATTAAAGAACAGGAAAAACCAAAAAAACAACGATAATGGATAATCATGCTTAACTTTGTATCTGTATAAAAAAAAGAAAACAATGACCAAGCTGAGTGTGAACATCAACAAAATCGCCACCTTGCGTAACGCCAGGGGCGGTAATATACCCAACGTGCTGAATGCTGCCATCAACTGTGAACAGTATGGTGCGGACGGGATTACGGTACATCCCCGACCTGATGGACGTCACATAAGATACAGCGACGTCTTTGATATCCGTCCCGTTATAAAGACGGAATTCAATATTGAGGGTTATCCTTCTAACAGCTTTATAGATCTCGTGATAGCGGTAAAGCCGGATCAGGTCACGCTGGTGCCGGATGCTCATGATGCGATTACTTCGAATGCGGGGTGGGATACCTTGAAGAATAAAAGTTTCCTGTCGGATGTTGTGGCGGAGTTCAAATCTCATGGCATCCGTACTTCGCTGTTCGTGGATACGGAGATTATTAACATAGAAAATGCCTATTATACCGGAACCGACAGGATAGAGCTCTATACTGAGCCTTATGCTGTAGGGTTTCCCAAGGATGCGGCCGGAACGATAGTGCCTTTTATCAAGGCGGCGGAGGCGGCACGGTCGGCTGGATTGGGGGTAAATGCCGGGCACGATCTAAACCTGGAAAACCTGGCCTATTTGCGTAAAAATATTCCGTGGCTGGAGGAGGTCTCCATAGGTCATGCGCTTATAAGTGACGCTATATATCTGGGACTGGAGAATACTATTCAGATGTATAAACGGCAACTGGCTGATTGATTTAAATCAATTTGTTTATTTGTAAATACTACACCAGTTCGAGTCTGACGATTCTCGCGCCTCGAAGGCCTCTCACCGGTGTAGTATTTACTTCGGTAGTTTAAATTCGAGTCTGACGATTCTCGCGCCTCGAAGGCCTCTCACCGGTGTAGTATTTACTTCGGTAGTTTAAATTCGAGTCTGACGATCCTCGCGCCTCGAAGGCCTCTCATCGGCGCGGTATTTACTTGGGCTGATGAATTAAGTACCATTCACAGTCTGGCGAATATCCGGTAAAGATTATTTATTTTATGCCATTCGCAGTATTTCTGTCTTCTTCAATTATCTCCAAAAGCCGATCTATCGCCTCCTCTTCGGGAATGTTTTTGAGTACCGGAACGGAGCCTTTATATATGTTTATCTTTCCCTCTCCGGCTCCTACATATCCGTAATCGGATCCGGCCATTTCACCGGGACCGTTGACAACGCATCCCATGATGGCTATTTTCAATCCGGTAAGCTGTTTTGTCGCGTCTTTAACCTTTTTTACGGCCGCTTGAAGGTCGTACCTGGTCCGACCGCAGGTGGGACACGATATATACCTGTTTCCGGTAATCCTCGCCTCGGATGCCCGCAATATGGCGAACGATATCTCTTTGAAAGTTTCGGGGGTTATCGGTTCTTTGTCTGGGTTTTTCCTGGGGGATTTTTCATCTATAGGCTTTTCTTCAACACATACCCTTTTATCTGTTATACAGATTCCCGCCGCTCTTCTCGCCAAAAAAAATCGGCTTGTCGCTACCGCCGCCTCTATGGCCACTTTTGTTCGGTCTGTTTTACCGGTGACGTAACAGATTGTCGTTTTTTCCGGAAATATGGCGGCATCCGCTCCCAATGCCATTTTATCGTCCGTTTTCGTTGCACTCTCCATTCCGTCTTTTTCGCGAATCGATCTTTTATCGGTTGCGCCCGGACTTTCTGTTTCGCCCTCTTCGCATTTTATATATTTTTGGATCGTGGAGGGCCTATCTCCGACCATGGCGATGGTTCCGTTGTACTTATTTCCGGTCTCGTCCCAAAAGAGATCTTCCCTGAACGCAATGACCTCTGGTCGATAGGACTCTTCGCCATACTTCGCGGAGAGTCGTTCAACTCCTTTCAAAACTCTTCCGGTGGGGCTGCCCATACAGTTCAATATCTCCCTGGCGACGGGAATTTCCTCTTCTGGCGGCTCGGACAACGAAACCCTGATGGTGTCGCCTATACCCTCTGCCAACAGGGTGCCGATGCCGACGGCTGAACGGATGCGCCCATCTTCTCCTTCTCCCGCTTCGGTGACTCCCAAATGGAGGGGATAGCCGTAACCATTGGCGGTCATGGCGTCCACAAGCATGCGGGTAGCGTCGACCATAACAGCGGTGTCGGAAGATTTCATGGAGAGGACAAGATTATTGAAATTCTCCGCCCGGAAAATCTTTATGAATTCCATTGCGGAGGCGGTCATGCCCGCGGGTGTGTTGCCGTAGCGGCTCATGATACGGTCGGATAGCGACCCGTGATTGATTCCCACACGGATTACGGTATTGTTGCGGCGACAGACTTCTATCAGCGGCAAAAGGCGATGGTGAATTCTTTCCAGCTCTTCGGCGTACTCCTTTTCGGTAAGATCTACATTAATGAATTGTGCCCGCTTGTCGGCATAATTCCCGGGGTTTATTCTGACCTTTTCAACGAATGTCGCCGCTTTTTCGGCCGCATCGGGATTAAAATGGATATCGGCCACCAAGGGCGCTCCATATCCGGCTTTTACAAGTTTTTCCTTGATATTGGCGAGATTCTCGGCTTCACGGATACCTTGCGCGGTCAACCTTACCAATTCGCCTCCGGCCTCTATTATCCTCATACACTGGGCAACCGAAGCATTGGTATCAAGTGTGTCGGTGTTGGTCATAGATTGTATCCTTACCGGCCACTCTCCTCCAAGGGGCAGATTGCCCACCATCACGGGAACAGATATATATTTTTTATTGCCCATAATGAATGTGATTGGAGGTTTTGAAGCGCGACTTTTCTATTGGTCGGTTATAGGCCGACCTCCCAGACGGTTCCCTCTTTGGTATCTTTGAGCGTTACGCCGACCTTCTCTAGTTTATCCCGGATCTTATCCGAAACCGCCCACTCTTTTCTCTCCTTTGCATCCTGACGAAGTCCGATAATTATTTCCATAAGCCTGGAGGTCAGCTCTTCTCCTATTTCCTGGGAAGACTCTTTTTGAAGTCCCATGATTCCGAAGACAAAGTCGTTGAACAGTGTTCTTAATTCATTGATGTCGGCCTCCGTAACCGTTTCGCATCCATCGGCGACCGAGTTGATACATCTGACACCCTCAAAAAGATGTGACAGTAAAACAGGTGTGTTAAGGTCGTCGTCCATAGCCTCATAACATTTTTTCTTCAGCGCTTTTATGTCGATTGAGGATTTGCTGGACGGCTTGAGCTTGTCGATTGTCTCCACGGCTTTCATCAGCTTTTGCGCCCCTTTTTCAGCGGCTTGCAGCGCTTCGTTGGAAAAATCCATAGTGCTGCGATAGTGCGCCTGAAGTATGAAGAAACGGATGGTCATCGGATTGTAGGGCTGCTCCAACAGTTCATGTTCACCACTGAAAAGCTGGTCGAGTGTTATGAAGTTTCCGAGCGATCGGGCCATCTTTTGTCCGTTTATGGTGATCATATTGTTGTGCATCCAGTAGCGAACGGACTCTTTGCCCAGTGCGGCGGTCGACTGGGCTATCTCGCACTCGTGATGGGGAAATTTCAGGTCCATGCCTCCTCCGTGAATGTCGAACACTTCGCCCAAATATTTTATGCTCATTGCCGAACATTCGAGGTGCCAGCCCGGGAAACCTTCGCTCCATGGCGAGGGCCATTTCATGAGATGTTCAGGTGACGCTTTCTTCCATAGGGCAAAGTCGCATGAGTTCTTTTTTTCCTCTTGTCCCTCCAGTGTCCTTGTGCAGGCGATCAACTCCTCCAAAACCCTTCCCGAGAGTTTTCCGTAGTCATATTTCTTGTTGTATTTATTCACGTCGAAGTAAACCGATCCGTTCACCTCGTAACCGTAACCCTGGTCAATGATTTTTTTGATAAGTTCCTGCTGTTCGATTATATGTCCCGATGCCCTCGGCTCAATAGAGGGAGGCAGCGTATTGAGCTGATCCATGTTCCTATGAAAAGTGGCCATATATTTTTGTACCACCTCCATAGGTTCAAGGTTTTCCAGTTTCGCCTTTTTCTGGATCTTATCATCCCCCTCATCCGCATCGTTCTCAAGGTGTCCCACATCGGTTATATTTCTTACATAACGGACCTTGTAGCCCAAATGGGTAAGATATCTGAAGAGAAGGTCGAATGTTATGGCGGGGCGGGCATGGCCCAGGTGGGCATCGCTGTAAACTGTCGGCCCGCATACATATAATCCCACGAATGGGGGGTTTAGAGGCTCAAAAGGGACCTTCTCGCGAACCAGACTGTTGTATATTTGAAGGTTGTGATTCATATCAGAACAATTATCGCGCAAAAATAACCCAAATATTTGTTCTTTGAAAGGTCTGGTATGTCTTAGATCCCCTTCATGTCAATGAAATGACAATTAATAGAAAATTAAGTGCCTATTTAATGTTTCTATCATAAAGAAAATTCTATACTAAGGTAAAAAAAGGGCATTAAAAATTAGAATTTAAGAAAAATTAGGCAAATTTGTTTTGTTGTGTTGGGTCGTGTTTGTGCTATCACATAATAAAACAATTTATACAAAGACATTGATAGTAAAATAACTTAACTTTTATTATGGAAGTTATACAATAAAAAAATATTTAAACCAATAATGTTATGAAACAGACATATTATGCGAACAAACTGCTGCCAATATTGTTCACGTTTATCGTTATGGCATTTATGGGGTGCGAATATGACACAGGTTGGGATATATCGCCCGATTCGGAACTCCCGTATATCTCAAATACAATTCACGGAATCCAGTACGAGTATTATTTGCTGAACGAAAAAGGGGAGAAAAGCGTGGTGTTTTACGAGGGAGAAAATATACGTTTCAATATCAGGATCACGAACAGAAACAAGGATTCCGGACAGATTCTTGAAGATTATGAAATATATGACAACGACTCTGGGATTTTCAATGTTTATTCTTCCGAAGGGGAACTTATTGGTAAACCCAATAGAGTAGTAGAACTTGCCCTTAAGATGCCTTGGTTTTTTCCTGGCAACTCCTATGGCAGGGAGGAGATCTGGCCCGATTCTTTTGATGCTCCCGTTGGTGATTTGCCTCCGGGTGATTATTATACCATGTTTACCAAAGCTTTTGATTTTACCGGTCATCCTAGTCGTGCGGAAACTGACAGATCATACAATACTGACAACATTACGTTCCGTATCAATTTCAGGGTTAGATAATTATCAACACAATTCCTGTTTTTATATAGATTGGGGTTCCAGGCAACAGAACCACATTTTGATGGTATCCTTGATATTTAAGATATCCTATGCCGTAATGTGAAGTTTTATTTGGCCGGTTTAACACGATCCAAGTTCAGCCAGAGTTTATTAAATAGTTTTTTATATGCAATAATTTATTATATTTGTACGAAATATAGTACAATAATATAATTATTGGCAGATAATGACTAATAAATCATTCATAAATTGGCCCTCAATGAGCGATAAAGCGTTGATGGCCCAAATCGGGGCGTTTATCAGGCATCACCGTATGGGGCAAAACAGTACACAGGAAGAGTTGGCCTCGGCAGCGGGGATTAGTCGTTCTACCCTGAGTCTTCTTGAGCGGGGCGAGACGGTTACCGTTATGACTCTGATACAGGTATTGCGGGTCTTGGATAGGTTGGATGTTATGGATGTTTTTGAGTTTAACGAAACACCAAGTCCATTGGCGTTGGCCCGGTTACAGAAGGAAAAACGACATCGGGCAAGAAAAAAGCCAACAAAAAAACGGGATGGCGAAAACGAAACAGACTGGTAAGAAATGGAAGTTGCCGAAGTGAAAATATGGGACACTCTTGTTGGTGCCGTTGCCTGGGACGAGGGCAAGGGGGTGTCGACATTCGAATATGATCCTAAATTCAAACAATTGGGCTGGGATCTGGCTCCCCTGAAGATGCCGATCTCCGATGAGAGAAACCAATTCAGCTTTCCGGAGCTCCGTATGGAAAGAGGTCTCTTTTCCGATACGTTTAAGGGGTTGCCCGGACTTCTGGCCGATTCGTTGCCCGACAGGTATGGGAACCAGCTTATCGACCTATGGCTTTCCCAACAGGGTCGGTCACATAAAAGTATGAACCCGGTAGAGATGCTCTGTTTTATCGGTACCCGAGGAATGGGGGCGTTGGAGTTTGAACCTTCCGTCTTGAAAAAGTACAAACGGACTTTTCAAATAGAGATAAACAGTTTAGTGGAGATTGCCTCAAAGATGCTCAACAGGCGGGAGGAGTTTTTTACGAATTTGAAAAGTGACGAAGAGAAAGCTGTCCGGGAGATTCTGAAAATCGGCACTTCGGCTGGAGGAGCCAGGCCAAAAGCAGTTATAGCATGGAACGAAAAAACCGGAGAGGTGAAATCGGGTCAGACCAGGGCCCCTAAAGGATTCGAACACTGGATAATAAAGCTCGACGGTGTGAGCGATGTCCAACTGGGCGACAGCCACGGTTATGGCCGGGTCGAGATGGCGTATTACAATATGGCGAAGGCATGTGGAATAGTGATGATGCCGTCCCGAATGCTCGAAGAAAACGGTAGGGCCCATTTTATGACCCGTCGTTTCGATCGTGAAGAAGGAGAGATCAAGCATCACGTGCAGACCTTTTGCGCGATGAACCATTTCGATTTCCGTTATGTGGGCAGTTTTGGTTATGAGCAGCTTTTTCAATGTATGAGGGAACTCCGGTTAAACTATGCCGATGCGGAGCAGATGTTTAGACGGATGGTATTCAATGTCGTTGCTTTTAACATGGACGATCACACAAAAAACTTCTCCTTTATGCTGAAAAAGGGAGGCAGATGGGAACTGGCACCGGCATACGATCTCTGTTTCGCTTACCGTCCCGGAAGCGAATGGGTAAGCCAACACTCTTTAAGTATCAATGGAAAGCGACAAGAGATCAAAAAGGCCGATTTGATGGCTATTGGCGAGACTATTAGATGCAAAAGAGCATCCGATATAATAGAAGAGATCGTTTATACCGTGAACCGATGGAAACAGTTCGCCGATGAAACAGGAGTTGATCCTGGATTACGCGACGCTATAGCAAAAGTCATTTCAAACAACACTATTTAGGATCTTGGCGAGAGAAAGAATTAATATCAGAATATAGCACCAAAACGGATATTTATTGACAAGGGCGCACGGGTACGAATCGATAGAGGTTGGTCTTTTATATAAAAATAGTAGTTTAAGCAAGGTTCGGCGAAAAGAGCGAAACGGGGAGTAAAATTGTATTCTATTCCCGTTCCAAGGCTATATGATATCATAATACCTTTATGATCGATATGTCGTGTAATCGTGTTACCCACCATATTTGAAGGGAATATATAGACTTCGGTTGAATTGGAATGGATAAGTTTTTCGGTATTAATGTTTCCTGTAAGATAGATATTTGGTCCGGTTTGGTTGCCGATAAAATAGTAAGATAAAATTACAGGTATTCCAATATAATGGGCTACCACGGAATTTTGGGTAACCGTTGCGGCCCCATATTCCAGGGATATAGATCTCAATGATTCATAGCCAATTCCGCTTCCAATTGTTATTCGGTTTCCTAAGTTCCTGAAAATGCCGATGTTTACGGTTAACGGAAGTTTAGGAATATAATTATTTAGGGGGTTATCATTAACAAAACTATATTTATTGATAACCTGGATATCAGTTGATAATTTAAAGTCCCATTTATCGCGATATTCGGGTTCATTGAAAGCATAGGAAGAATAAGAGTTCCAAAAATTCCGTATGGGCTCTTTTTTTGAATTAATCAAGGTGTTGTCCCGGGTTTGAACTTTGACGGGGAAAATG
>DUOU01000048.1 GCA_012838685.1 Bacteroidota bacterium
GGCCGATTCGATCGTTCTTTTGGTGCCGATGACCCCAATTTTACTGTAGCTCTTCAATCCAATAAAGTCTACAACAGGATCAATAACATCCATGACAATTACCCTATCTCCATGAATTTCCTTAAGATGTTCGTATGCCGAAGCGGAAGCTGAGTTGCATGCGATTAAAACTACCTTCGCGTTCTGGCCAACAAGAAAATCGGCAATCTTGGATGAATAACCGATAATTGCCTCCGCGGATTTGTCTCCATAAGGTAGGTGGGCCGTATCACCAAAATATATCAATGATTCTCCAGGAAGAGCCTGCTTGATAGCGTTAGCTACGGTCAATCCGCCCACACCGGAATCAAATATACCAATAGGTTGATTTTTAAGGGCCATTTTATTAGTGTAAAGCTTTATAGCTTCTTTATGCGAAGATAACATCAATTATTGGATAATCTTCCTTTCCAGTCGCGGAATAGAACAACATTCTGATGTGAATGGGCGAGAAGAGCCTATTTCTTTGCCCTCTTTTTTAGGGAAACATATATAGCTTGAAACAAAACCATTGCTTTCCGGTAAGCAACCAATAAAAAAACTGTTGCCCCAATTAAGAGCAACAGCCTTACATAAAATATGACTTTTTTTACTGTATGCCCAGTTTTGCTTTAACCATTGGCATCGCATCCGTGCTCGTGGAAGGGTTAATGTACCTTAAATAACTGTATTCAAAAATATACGTAAACCCGTTTTCCTGTCCAACCGCGTTTATGGCGTTCTGAATTTTAGTGTATATAGGCCGGACAAGTTCATTTTGTTTGACTTCCATCTCTTCCTGGGCCGTGGCTTGATATGCCTGTATCCTGTTGTTCAAATCATTCAGTTCCTGTTCCTTTGCCTGTCTTACCGCCGCTGTGTAATTGTTTACGTCATTATTGTAAGCGACAACTTTGTTGTTGAGTTCAACCTGCATCAGTTCAAGTTCGTTTGAAAGCTTGACACTAAGATCTTCCAACACAACGATCGCGGAATCATACTCCGGCATCAAAGGGATGAGTTCATCGGTATTAACATGGGCAAACTTAACGCTTTGGGCCTGAACCGCAGATAGCGCTATAAAAGAGAGAACCAATATTCCAAATATTTTTTTCATCATTTATAAGTGTATTAAGTAATTCACTCGCGATCATCAATTGTTTTCAATAATCGCAGATTAAAATTGATTTAATTGAACACGCAAAAATAGCTATTTAATTGTTATAACCTAATTTTTCAAGCACTTGGTCGCTTACATCAAAACGAGGATTGGCATAAAGAATGTTCCCACCGGAGGCGGAGTCGAAAATAACGGTATAACTGCCCTCAACAGCTATCTCCTTGATTGCTTTAAGGATTTCATCCTGAATAGGCTTAACAAGTTCTTCGCGTTTTTTGAACAGTTCGCCCTCAACTCCGAAATATTTGTTTTGAAGTTCTTTCATCTCCTGTTCCTTTTTAATTATGGCCTCTTCGCGCTGTACTTTCATCTCCTGTGATAAAAGGGCGGACTCATTTTGATAAGCCCTGTACATCTCTTCAACAACGGCATATCCATCTGCTATCTCCTTTTCCCATTGTTCCGAAAGCTTGTCCAGCTGATCCTGGGCAGTGGTGAACGCAGGTATGTTGTTGCTAATATAATCGGAATCGACAAAACCATACTTCTGAGCGAAAGTGACAGTTGTCGTCAGAACAATCAAACCGAGTGTTAAAACTGCTTTTCTCATGATCATAAATTTTTAGTTCATTAAAATTCTTGTCCAATTACGAAATGCCATTGGGATCCATTACCGGAGCCGTAAGCTTCAATGTAATCTGACGAATCAAATCCGTATCCCCAGTCTATACCCAGCATTCCGAACATTGGCAGGTATGCCCTGAGTCCAACCCCCGCGGAACGGTTCATCTTAAACGGGTTGTATTCTTTTAATGTATACCATGCCTTACCAGACTCAGCAAAAACCAGGCCATAAACTGAAGCTTGCTGATTCAATACAATAGGATATCTGACTTCAAAGGTTACTTTTGAGTATACATTTCCCACCGGAACATAGTCTCCCGATCTATTGTATCTATGGGGTGTGACAGTTGCCGTCTCGTATCCCCTGAGCTTGATAATATCTTGGCCATAGAAGGTATATCCCGATAATCCGTCGCCTCCAACACTGTAACTTTCAAAAGGAGAGGGGCCAATATCATCGTTAAAGTGGCCAAGATAACCAAAGGCGAATTTAGCGGCCAATACCATTTTGTTGTCCCTGGTGATTGGAAAATAACTTTCAGTTTTGAAAGTCCATTTGTGCAGTTCTATCCATTTGTATTTTTCTTGGTCCGAAACATTGCTCATATCTTTCCCGGAGATGAATGAGTAGGGAGGGGTAATCTGTAAAGAGAGGGAATAAGATGACCCACTTCTCGGGTATATTATGTTTGGTCCAACTGAATATCGTTGTATCCTGCCGGTAAAGCTCAACATATTGGCAACACCGTTATTAAAGATAAAACTTCTGGAAGAAGTTGAATAGTTGTTCATATTGTACCTCTGATAGGAAACTTCGCCATATATGGAGAAATAATCGTCGGGCCATGTCAATCTTTTCCCCAAACCTATCGAAGCTCCCAAAATGTCCATAGAATTGTAACCATCGCTATTCTTTTTTGCCCCATTGGTCAACAATGACCTATAAATTGATGCTGAAAATGAATTGGGTTTTTTACCGCCCAGCCAGGGTTCGCTGAACGATAGGGAATATGATTGGTAAATACGGCCATTGGATTGTGCCCTGATTGATAGAGATTGGCCATCTCCGGAAGGATAGGGTCTCCAGGCGGTTTTGTTGAAAAAGTTTCTCATTGAGAAGTTGTTGAAGCTTACCCCAACGGAACCGATCAACAACCCTGCTCCCCAGCCACCAGACACTTCAAACTGGTCGTTAGCTTTCTCTTCAAGTTCGTAATGCAAATCGACAGTTCCGGTTATAGGGTCTGATATCGGTACTGGATTTATTTTTTCCGGATCCCAGTGCCCGAGCACACCCAACTGCCGGATAGATCGGATGATCTTCTCTTTTGAAAACAGATCTCCGGGAAGCGTGTAGAGTTCTCTTCTGGCCACATGTTCATTGGTTCTGTCGTTGCCCGAAATTATTATATTGTTAATGTATGCCTGGTCTCCCTCGTAAATTCTGATCTCTAAATCAACTGAATCGTTTTCTATGGTTGCCTCTATAGGGGTAACATTTGAAAACAGGTATCCATTGTCCAGATAAAGGCTGTTCACCGCATCCTCAGCGCCGGCTTCCCCGCGAAGTCTGTCGAGTATCAAGGAGGGATTATAGACGGATCCCGGTTCCACGTCAAACACGGCATTTAAGTAATCAGTCGAATAAACACTGTTACCTACCCAGGTTACATCTCTCAAAAAATACTGGTTACCTTCATCAACGTTGATTTTTAATCCGATCCTCTCCTCTGAAATTGTGTATATAGAATCGGAGATTATAGTAAAATCCTTGAATCCGTTATCGTTATAAAACTTTACAAGACTTAATTTATCTTCGTCATATTTTCCGGAAATATATTTTGAAGCCTTGAAGAAATTGAGATTTTTCATTTTTGTGCCCTTCATCTGCCGACGAAGTTTGCCATCTTCAAAACTATTGTTGCCTTCAAATGTTATCTCGCCAATTTTTACCTTTTTCTTTCGGTCGACGTTGATTGTCAGGTTAACGCTATTCGCGAAATCGGGATTATCCTTTTGAACGAAATCCACCTCAGTATTCAGAAATCCCTTATCTATATAGTAATCTTTAATTATTTTTTCGGTATTGTCGAGCATATACGAAGAGACCTGTGTGCCTGTCCTAAGGTTTATCTTTTCTTCTATCTCTTCTTTGTCGGTGCTTCTTATGCCTACCATTTCATAGGAAGCTATCCGGGGCCGTTCCTGGAGATATATGTCAAGAATAATTGTGTCCGCATTATATGGTTGGTAAGTTATTCTTACATCCGAAAAAAGACCCTGGTTCCAAAGTTTATTGGCCGCATCGGTAATTTCAGTGCCGGGAATGGATATCCTCTGACCCTTAGTAAAGCCCGAAACGCCTATTATAGAGGTGGGATTTAGGTATTTGACTCCTGAAATCGTAATGTCTTTAATCACAAAATCACTCAGTACGGAATAGTCGTACACTTTGGTGCTTTCCTGCCCTGAAAGCGATAAGCAAAATACAAAAGTTAAAGCCAGCGCCGCGAACCATCTAAACATTATTTTATTCATCATAATTTTATTTTCCCAAATCTCCGGTCCCTTTTTTGATATTCAACTATCGCTTCGTAAAAATCCTCTTTGCTAAAATCGGGCCATAACACATCAGTAAAATATAATTCAGTGTAGGCCATTTGCCAAAGCAGGAAATTACTTATCCTGTATTCTCCGCTTGTTCTGATCATTAAGTCAGGATCGGGGATATTCTCGGTATTCAAATAGTTTCCAAAAATAGACTCATCTATTTTATTTATGTCGATTTTTTTTTCAACAACATCGGAGACAATCTTTTTCGCGGCTTCAGTTATTTCCCATCTGGAACTATAACTGAGAGCCACAATCAAATTGGCCGTTTCAAAAGAAGATGTAGCCTTTAAAGAATCGTTGAGTCTTGTCCGCAGATCCTTGTCCAATCTGTTGATATCTCCGATAACACTCAACTTTATTTTATTCTCGATAAGAGTAGGTGTCTCGTTTGTCAAAGTTTCAACCATTAATTTCATTAATGCTTGTACCTCATCTTTTGGTCTGTCCCAATTTTCGGTAGAGAAGGCATAAAGTGTCATATATTGTATGCCAAGTTTGGTTGAGGCTTCAACAATTGTTTTAACAGATTTAACTCCCTCTTTGTGTCCCATTGCCCTGCTAAGGCCATGTTTGGTTGCCCACCTGCCGTTTCCGTCCATAATCACGGCGACATGTTTGGGTACCCTGGATAGGTCTATCTGTTCTAACTGCGACATTTTTATCGTTTCCTTCTACCGTTTACATCAAAATAGGTGGCACAATTAAGTGACCTGTTATAAATTTTCCAGGTGAATGAAATGCCTGAAAAACAGTACCAGTCGTTGTTATGCAAAATAGCATGATCATCGGGAGATACGTTATCTTTCAAGCCGTCAAAATTATCATAAAAAGTCTTACGGAAGCCATGTTCCAGCTCCAATCCCATATTTTTATTGATATTTACCTTAAAACCTATGGTCAATGGTATTACCGGCTGGAGGGAAAATTCCCGTGAATCAAAAAGTGAGACTCCTATGCCAGTCGCGAAATATGGGGAAAAATCCCATCTCTCGCCCATAGTGGAATAGGAAAAGAAATTGAATTCGAACTGTGCGGCAAGTTCGGTCACGTTACCATTAAAACTCCACATTCTGGCCTGTTGGAAATCATTGTTGAAGTCGAAGTCATCCGCGTTGAACATTCCGTGGTATAGACTTAATTTAACCGCCTGCCGGGGATGAAAGTTATATCTGTAAAATAGACCGGCAGAGGGTAGAGGCGCATAGAACAACCTGCCGTGGTTGATATCCCCAAAATAGGTGGACACTCCGCCATAAACGCCATAATCGGCATTTTGCTGGGCACTGCCAACGGCAAACAAACAAGAAAGCAGGATCGCGGAAAGTATTGTTTTCATTTAAGGAGCGCAAAGCAAATATGGCTATTACCTGAAACCTGTCTTAAACTTATAGGTAGCCGTTAAATTAACTGTGTAGTAAACGTCTTTAAAGTTCGAATATTGTGACGAAAAGCCTTCCAGATAATCGCTGAAAGCATATCTTCCACAAATTTCCATTCCAAAATTCAATTCCGGGGTAAAAATTAAGGTTGCTCCCAGACCTATGGGGATAATAACTGAACTGCCCGAATCCACCATCCCCCTTTCTATTAGTTTATCGTTCCCCGTAACTGTAAAAAAATTAGCGCCAACACCCGTAAAAACATAAAAATCCAAAAATTGAAAAAAAGAAGATATAAATCTGTTGCTGTTCTTGGAAAACAGATAATTGTTTTCAACTTTGTTCTTGATGAAATAGTATTCAGCGGCCGCATACGGTTCAAAAAAAACGGTACTTGATTCATATGCTCTTTGAACATTGGAACCCTTTGAGTCTGATGCGTGGAACGTTCCTCCCGTCAGGTTGGCCCTAACATTAAGATATCTTAATATTCTGTATCTCACTGTTCCGCTAATATTGTATCTTATCTGCTTAAACCCAATATCCTTTAATCCCAATAAGTTTTCACCAGGAGAAAAACCGCCGATATCGCCAAAAAACAGGGTTGGCCCGATGCCTACCGATGTCTCCCACCTCCTTGACTCCCAAATTTGGGCATCAACCCCGGTGATACAAAGAGAGACAAACAAAAAAAGAATAATATGTTTTCTCATGATTTTTTTGGTATAAACGGATACAAATATAGCGTTTTTATAAATAATAAGAGTTTAACTACTTGAATATGTCGTTAATTACGTTTATCCATGCCCCACATCAAACGGTTTCTCAAAGTATTGAAAAAAGTCATCTTTTTCAACATTACCGTTTTAAGTTTGAAATCGGGGATGTGGATATGTATCTCCTCATTGATCCGCATATTTTTGGATCTGAAATCGCAGGTTGCTAGGTACTCCTTGACCCTGCCCTCTATTCCAATTTTTAAATTGTTTCTACCCGAAAGAACTAACGGTCTCACTGTCAGATGATGCGGAGATATAGGAGAGATCACGATACTATCGTCGTCAGGCGACAATATTGGTCCGCCAACACTTAAATTATATGCGGTTGATCCGGTAGCGGTAGAGATAATTATTCCATCGGCCCAATATGTGTTCAGAAATTCATCGTTGACGTATACATGAATATTCAACATACTGAAACCGGTTTTCTGGATGGTTACTTCATTAAGGGCCAGGGCACGGTCAATTCCGAAAATGTTTTCTGGCCTTACTATCTCCAATAATGATCTGTTCACAACGTAGAAGTCTTCGTTACACAGAAGATCAACCGATTGTTTGATGTTTTCGTTGGGAATATTGGCAAGAAAACCCATTCGGCCGGTGTTTATTCCGGCAATAGGGATTCCGGTATCGCCTACCACCATAGCGGTTTCAAGAAAGGTTCCGTCGCCTCCAACACTAAAAATCAGATCAGGTTTTACCGTAAATTCGGAGAGAGAAGAAAACAGACCGGATATTGTCTCTTCCCTGTATGGCGCCACTTCATCCTCGTTCCTGGAATAAAGAAAAACCTCAATTTTGCGGGAGGATAGTTCAGAAATCAACATCTGAAGACATTCTCTCGTTTTTGGATTGCACCCCTTGTATAGTATCGCCACCTTTCTGACCATAGGAATCATATATTAAGGTATTTCATCAACATATCAAATCGCTCGGAATAAAACTGATCGATCGTCTTGTCGCTTGTGATCCACATTTTTACATCATAACCACATCTCTCAAATGTTCTGATAACCGAACTCAGTTCTGTTGTGTTTACCTTTAAGGTGACCTCCATCATGGATGAATTGGGCGGAGAGGTAATGTACACGCTCAAAACCCTCACATTATTGCTTTCAACAATTTGGGCAATTTGAGATAACGAATAGTCTATCGGGTTGATACTAAGTATAATAATGCCGCCACGCTCAGAAATAGAGGAAGTTTGGGCGAATGATTTGATCAGGTCATCCCGGAGAATCGACCCTTTGAACCGGTTATTTTCATCTACTACAGGAATAACGGAGAGATTATAGGTGGAGGCGACCCCCAGGATCTCAAAAATATGCTGATCTATTCCCACCGATGGGTTGAAAAGAGTGAGATTACTTTCTTCCAACTGTGACCCTTGATCGCTTTGTTCAAGCAATGAGATATCGCTTACCGTACCAAGATACTCCATATTGCTGACAACAGGAAGGTGATTTACCTTGAAACTACCCATATAACCAATAGCCAAACCCACAGTATCGGTAGGTTTAAGGAAAGGTAATTTTTCTGATATCAATTCTTTGGCCACCATATCTTATTTATTATATAATCCCAAAGTAAATAAAAAAAAGTATTTATTCAATTTGATAGTTGTTAAATGTGATTCCTCCCTCTTTTTTATATTTTTACCGCATTATTGTTGACCTGCTTAAGTCAACAGTTATGTTCGATAATTTGTTGTTGGATCTATTTCGATGAAGTGCCATGAAAACTGCGGCGAATGCTGCATTATCTTATCGATATCCTCCCCAATGCCCGGTATGCCCGATGGTAAGCCGGCCGGTGTCCGATGCGTTCATTTGACAGAGGAGCGCGAATGCGATCTTTTTGGAAAACCCGAAAGACCCAGGGTTTGCATCGACTTTCTCGCGGAACCTCTATTTTGCGGAGAATCACCCGAAGAGGCCAAAAAGATATTATCTTCGCTGCTGTGAAATTTTTATTATCGGTATCGTTATTTTTTTATTGTAGATATTAATTTAAAGAAGACTAATAAAATGAGAATAGGTTTGATTGGTTATGGAAGGATGGGCCATGAAATAGAGGAGGCCGCCATCAATAGGGGACATTCCGTGGTTCTTAAGATAGATGTGAACAATCTGGAGGATTTTAATAAGGAAAATTTTGTTAGGCTGGGGGTGGACGTTGTGATAGAATTTTCTTCGCCAACGTCAGCTTTTGAAAATGTCCGCAAATGTTTGGGTTTTGGAGTGCCGGTTGTTTCCGGAACGACGGGGTGGACAGAAAAATATCCATTAGCTGCCGAAGAGTGTATAAAAAACAATACCTCATTTATCCACTCATCCAATTTCAGTATCGGGGTTAATCTCTTTTTTAAGATCAACTCACTGCTTTCGGCATACATTAGTGGTTACAGTGATTATAGGGTCTCTATGGAGGAGATACACCATACAAAGAAACTTGACGCTCCAAGTGGCACGGCAATAACTACCGCTGAAAAAATAATTGAAAATTCAAAAAAATATAATGGTTGGTACCTTAAAACAGAAGATTCCGGGGATATTGCCAATAAGGTTCCCATTGTCGCGGCAAGGGAAGGGTCCGTGCCCGGGACACACTCCGTGGAGTGGGATTCTCCAATTGATTCCATAACGATAAAACATGAAGCAAAAAACAGGAAAGGATTCGCGACAGGCGCTGTTGTCGCCGCAGAGTATATATTCGACAAGAAGGGGGTATTTACAATGAGCGAAGTACTTGGCTTATAAAATTAAACAGATGAAACAGATGAACAAAAAATACATAACTTTCGCTATCGTCTCAGTTCTATATGTGTTGCTTATTGTTTGGTTAAAATGTTTTTGGTGGTTACTTGGATTGATCGTAATTTTTGACATATATATTACCGAAAAAGTAAACTGGACATTCTGGAAAAAAAGGAACGGGCTCAACAGTTCCCTTATCGAATGGCTTGATGCCCTGATATTCGCTGTGATAATTGTCTCTATAATCAACATCGTTCTTTTTCAAAATTACAGGATACCCACCCCATCAATGGAAAAATCACTGTTGGTTGGAGACCATCTGGCTGTAAGTAAGTTAGCATATGGCCCCAGATTGCCCAACACCCCATTGGCAATGCCGTTCATGCAAAACACGATTCCCGGGACAACCATGAAATCGTGGTCCAATCTTATAATAAAACCCTACAAGAGAGCGGCGGGATTTGGTACGGTAAAGAACAACCAACCATTTGTGTTCAATTTTCCCGAAGGAGATACGGTGGTTATGGAGGAACAGGCTACAAGCTATTATGAGATTGTTCGCAGAACCGCCAGGGAGATGAAAGAGAGTGATCCAACAGACTTTAAGCCTCTTACCTACTATATGCCACTGGCAAGGAACTATGTGCTGAACAATAGCAATATTGTATACCGACCTGTTGATCGCAGGGATAATTATGTGAAAAGGTGTATAGGTATTCCCGGCGATATTGTGGAGATTAAGGGAGGTGATGTTTATATCAATAACACTTATATGGATGAAAACCCGCAACAACAGACAACATATGTGGTAATCACCAATGGGACCCAAATAAATCCAAAAACTTTTGAGCGTTTGAATATCGCCAAGTCTGATATAAACAGACGTTCCAGTGCCGTTTACGAATTGCCGCTCACAAAAGAAAACGCTGAAGAGTTGAGCAAACTTCCCAATGTTGTCGATGTTCGGAAAGTAGTTGTTAACCAAGGAAAATACTCTCCCTATATTTTTCCCCATAACGATTATTACAATTGGAACGAAGATAATCTTGGTCCGATATGGATACCCAAAAAAGGGGAAACGGTTGAAATTGATACAATTAACATATGTCTTTACAGGAGGATTATAGATGTTTATGAGGGGAATGATCTTAAGATTGAAAACAGTGTGATATACA
>DUOU01000049.1 GCA_012838685.1 Bacteroidota bacterium
CGGTTTGTCTGCACGGCCAAGTTCCTTCAATAGTTCAAAATTTTGCATGTTCCTCGCTCCCACCTGGATCATATCCACATCCCTGAATAGATCTAGATGGGAAACATTCATGATTTCGGTAACTATAGGCAGACCTGTCTTCTCTCTTGCCTTTTTGAGAAGTTCAATACCACTTCCCTTCAGTCCCTGGAACGCATAAGGCGAAGTGCGGGGCTTAAAAGCGCCACCTCTCAACAGTGTGGCGCCAGCGGCTTTGACAGCAGTGGCTATACCTATGATTTGCTCTTCTGATTCCACGGAACATGGGCCGGCAATGATCTGGAAATTGTTGCCGCCAAAAAGATGGCCACCTACATCAATAATTGAATCATCCGGATGGAACTTCCTGTTCGCATTCTTATAGGGTTCCTGGATTCTTTTAACGGTTTCAACAATGTCAAGCGATTGGATTATGCCCACATCCACTACCGAAGTATCGCCAATAAGTCCAAGGATAGTCGTGTTCTCTCCCTTACTGAAATGGACTCCGAGCCCCAGACTCTCGATCCAACTTACCAGATTATTGATCTGTTTTTCTTGCTGGTTGTCTTTTAATACTATAATCATCTGCTTATCTGTTTACAATAAAAAAATCGTTGCGGCGCGATCTGTCTCACGTTGCAACTCCTGTTATATTAATTACACTAATAAAATAGTTATTACAACGTGATCACGCCATAATAATAAAATAGAAAAGAAAAAAATATTGGAATAAAAACAGCCCTAACTCCTCCGGCATCCGGCCGGACCGCATTGTCTGTCTTAATATCGGGAACTATTGATTTCATGCGACAAATTTATATAAAAAAGTATTTCGCGACTGTTATTGAATGTCATTTTACAGTTACATTTTTACCCTTTAGAAAACACCTATGTTTATCTTCTTGATTATATGATATATACGTAAAAATAAGAGAAATTAAAAATACCGTGCTATCCAATCAAGGATAACACAGTATAATAATTAACTACTTAAAAATCAGATAGTACGAAGGACGTCCCACACAAAAGCCCTTATCCCGACATCTTCGTTAATACTGTCTATTTTTTTGATCATGGAGAACAGTTCATCAACTTTTTCATCCTCAACAACGGTAAGGAGAGCGTTGTTGATCTCGGGCCAGGTGTGGGTTCCAAGGTGTGGTACCCCCGTATTGCTGCCGCGACCGAAAACTTCCTGAAAAAGGGTATACCCTTTGATCCCCAGTTTGTTCAGCATATATTCCACCTTCTCGGTAAGAGCCTGGTTATACATTATCATCACTGCTTTCATAATAATTCTTTTACAATTTAAATCTATTATTCATCCAGGAATCTCAACTCCTCGCGCGCGCTCCTCAATCTATCCCTTTCTCCCCTGCGGGCGAAAAGAACGTACATTACGGGGACAATAACGAGGGTCACTATGGTTGAAAAGGTTAATCCGCCAATTATTGATATACCCATGGGGCTCCAAAGCTCCGATCCCTCGCCGGAACTCATGGCCAAAGGTAACATACCGAGTATTGTTGTCATAGTTGTCATCAATACAGGCCTTAATCTTAAGCGACCAGATGTCGCAACAGCATCATAGAGCTCCATTCCTCTTTCCCTCATCAGGTTCATATAATCTACCAACACAATCGCATTTTTCACCACGATACCTACCAGCATTATCGCTCCGATACCGGCGATTACATTGATAGATGTACCTGTGATGAATAGAGCAATAGCTACTCCGGTGAAAGAAAATGGGATAGCGAACATAATAATAACGGGCATTTTCAACGATTCAAACTGCGATGCCATTACCAAATAAACAAGTATCAAACTTAATACCAGAATCATAGAGAGGTCAATCAGTGATTCCTGCATATCCTCCACGGCTCCCGAAACCTCCACATATACATCGGAAGGCATATCTATTTCATCGATAGCGGCCAGGATATCATTGTTCAGATCGGTCAAAGAGCGTTGATAAGGGGTAATCGTTACTGATACTACCCTCTCTTTTCCCCGGCGATCGATCGAGGGAGGAGACCAATACTCTTTTATTTCGGCAATCTCTCCCAATCTTATCAGTTTGCCCTGGGCGTTCATTATTCCAATATTTTCAATGTCAGTCAGGGAACTTGTATACTTTCTCTTAAACCTCACTATTATATCATATTCATAGCCAGACTCCCTGAAGTAGCTAGCAGTCATACCCGTTACCCTATTCCTGATATATGTCGACACAGTTGCCGTATTCAGACCATGCTGGCTCATCTTTTCCTGATCCAGAAGTATCTGGAATTCGGGTTTTGACCTGTCCCTGCTTATCTCAATATCCCTGGCTCCTTCAATGTTCTTCATCTTGCCGGCAAGCTCCTCGGCAATAGCGTTGGTCGATTCGAATTCATATCCAAAAATATTAACCGTGACCGTAGAGGAACCCATAGCGGACATATCGCTTACAGAAACCGAATACTTGATAACCTCCGGAAATTCCGAAAGATCGGTTCTAAGTGCCTCGGCAATATCCCAGACAGATCTTTCGCGTTGATTCATATCATAAAGCCTTAAGGACAAATTTATTGTATGGTTGGAACTGGAACCTCCAAACATTGATCCTACTCCAGCCTGGCTGGCTGTTCCCGCTGTTGTTGTGATCCTTTCAACCTCCGGATACTCCTCTTTTATCAGGTTAGTGATCTTTATTGCTGTCAGGTTTGTAGAATCCGAGCGAGTGCCCGTTTGCAACTCTATAGTCGCGGAAAGACTCGATTGATCCGCTTCCGGCATAAATTCAGCATCGATGACAGCAAACAAAAACAACGAGGAGAAAAATATGGCGACCGAACTGATTACCACTAACGCTTTATGGCGCAACGCCCAGCGCAACAACCTTTCATATCCGTTATTAAGTTTATCCAGTCCCCGTCCGATCGTTCGATCGTAACTCCATCTTTTTGGGGTTCCAACCTTCTCCCTAAGTCTGAGCATCAATGAACTTAACGTGGGTGTAAGCGTAATAGCGGCCACCATGGAGGTAAGTATTGTTATGGAGACAATCATTCCAAGAGGCTTGAACACGACACCAACAAAACCGCTGACCAGGGTTAAAGGCAGAAAAACCGCCACAACAGTCAATGTAGTAACGATAACCGCCAACCACACCTCGTTGGTAGCATAGATCGCCGCCTCTTTTGGTCTCGATCCCCTTTCAATATGTCTTGTTATGTTTTCAAGAACAACAATAGCATCATCCACCACCATACCAATGGCAATGGAAAGAGCCGAAAGGGATATAATATTTATCGTTCCTCCCGTAAAGTAGAGATAGATGAACGACACTACCAAAGATATCGGTATGGTAAGAACAATTATTATAGTGGCCCTCCACCTTCCCAGGAAGAACAGCACGACCAGAATAACGAATATAAAGGCATACATCAAGGTAGTGGAGAGATTATTGATAGAATCGGTAATAAACTCCGATGTATCCATCATCTTGTCAACTTTGATATCAGATGGCAATGTGGGTATGATCTCGGCCAACTGTTTTTCCACCTCTCTGGCTATTCTCACGGAATTGGCGCCCGACTGTTTCTGGACAACCAGGCTAACCCCCTGCTCACCGTTAACCAAAGAATAAAGTCTGGAGTCGGTTAGCGTGTCGACAACCTCCGCGACATCTCCAAGATAAACAGCGTTCCCGTTATAATTGCCGACTACCAGATCCATTATCTGGTCGCTGTCAATAAACTCTCCCGCTACTCTCAAAGGATAGTCGGTCATGCCCATCTCTATATACCCAGCCGCCATATTGAGGTTCTCCGAAGCAATCACCCCTCCTATCTGTTCCACCGTAAGGTTATATGCCTCCATTCTCAATGGATCAACATCTACATATATTGTTCTGCCCGGAGTGCCGCTAAGGCTTACAGACCCAACACCATCAATCCTGCTCAAAGGGTTGACCACCCTTTCATTCAACAGATTTTCCAGACCGGGATAGCTCTCTACCGCGGTAATAGTGTAAAAAACTATCGGCATCATGCTTGTATTGAGCTTAAGAACCGTTGGTTTGGAGGCATCTTCAGGAAGAAACTGTTCGATCAAAGAGACATAGTTCCTGACGTCGTTCATTATATCGTCCAAATTTGTCCCGTATTCAAACTCCAGAAAAACCACGGAAATATTGTCACTTGAAGTCGATGTGATCTCCTTAAGATTGCTGATTGTGTTCAATGCGTCCTCCACGGGACGGGTGATATTGGTCTCGATATCTGATGCGCTGGCTCCCGGATATGAAGTAAAGACCGTGATATACGGCAACTCTATTTCAGGGTACAGATCGAGAGAGAGGTTAACCAGGGAATAGATCCCTAAAATCATCAAAGCGACAAAAATCAGTATTGTCGTTATTGGCCTCTGTATCGCTGTTTTATATATACTCATCTTTCAATAACTTATTATACTACTCAACAACTTCAACTTTGTCGCCTGTCGCCAATCTGGCCTGACCTTCGGAAACAATTCTGTCACCCTCATTAAGTTCATCGGAAATTATCTCGACCACATCGTCAAACCTTTTTCCCAAAACTACATTCACCCTTTTAACTACACCGTTTTCCTCGACAAAGAGATATCTTGTATTTGTACCCTCCTGCATCAAAACAACATTTGAAGGGACGGCAAAGGCCTCTTCAGTGCCAAGATCCATGGAAATTCTGGCAAACATTCCCGGTCGCA
>DUOU01000050.1 GCA_012838685.1 Bacteroidota bacterium
AATAAAAATGAACGGCAGCAAAATCATTCCAATTGTGAATCCCACACCTTTACCGAATTTCAGGGATAAATTGTGAATCATAATTATGAGAATTACAATATTAACTATCGGTATAAGTAGAAGCAACGGCCACCACCACGGTTTTTTAATGATCTCCAACAATACCCATATGTTGTAAATGGGTATTATGGCCGCCCACCCGGGTTTGCCGGCCTTTTCGTACACCTTCCATAAGGCGACAATAATCAATACGGAGATAGCCAAAGAGATAATTGACGATCCAATCATAACATTAAAAATTTTAATTTTTCCTACTCTTGAGGCTTTTCGGTTCCTCCCCGCTGTTTTGGACAGGTAAGCGGAAACCCCTTAAAAATTAAATTTACGCACCAAATTTATTAAAAATTGCTAAATTGACAAATATTCACATCCCATTAATTGACAGTAGAATATTCCAATTTATGCCAAAAAGTCATATATTCGCCACGTTGATACTAATGGCACAGGAATTGACATATTGCTTTGGAACAAAAAAATGAGTTATGATTTGGATAATATTTATAGGATTCGCCCTGTTGAGCTGGATAGTCAGTTCGGTACTGAGGGCCAAGTTCAAGAAATATTCAAAGATACCGCTTGATAATGGGATGTCGGGCAAGGAGATCGTTGAGCGCATGTTGCTCTATAACGGTATAACCGATGTTAAGGTCGGCAGTGTCAAAGGGCAGTTGACGGATCATTATAATCCGGTTACCAAAACGATCAATCTTAGTCCCGAAGTATATAACGGACGTAATGTCGCCGCTGCGGCCGTTGCGGCGCATGAGTGCGGTCACGCTGTTCAGCATGCCGACTCCTACGCATGGCTGGGGCTAAGGTCTAAACTTGTCCCCGTAGTGACCTTCGCGTCGAGATGGATGACATGGGTAATCCTTGGCGGCATACTGTTGATCAACGTTTTTCCTTCGCTGTTGCTCATAGGTATAGGGCTATACGCGCTTACCACTCTCTTTAGTTTTGTCACCTTGCCCGTGGAGATAAACGCTTCAAAAAGGGCGTTGGCATGGCTCTCTGCCTCCGGCATCACCTCTTACCAAAACCATGATAAGGCTGAAAACGCTTTGAAGTGGGCCGCTTATACCTATGTGGTCGCCGCCCTCGGATCGTTGGCAACGCTGGTTTACTACATAATGATATTTATGGGGGCCAGGGATTAAAACACTATTTTCCCAAACTTGTGAATCAATGACGTTATTATCGGTTGGAATTTCAGTTTCATAAGGGCAATCAAATATGAGATAACGTCACTTTTTCATAATATTTTGTAAAAGTAAGGGGATCTTAATGTCGAAAAGTTTAAAACAATGGCATAAGTTAATGAAACTTTTTGCAACTTTGTGGTCGGTTACAAAAGTATGTTTATCTTTAACCACTATATTATCACAAAATCCCAAATATGATGGCAAGTCTCAAGCTACTGTTCGGCTGGATTCCTTCAACGTCAAAAATTGAAGAGACCGAAAAGGCCTTGGTTACTGAATATGAAAAACTTAATACTTTCAGTCAATCGGAAACCCTTAAAAAGTATTCAGATCTGAAAGAGTTGGTTACCTCATCTGATTTCCTCAGGAAAAAGAAGGAGATAGAGTCACTTAATTACAAAGACTCCGAGATCTTTTCCAGGGAAAAAGAGTTTAACTCCATGGTTAAGTCCAAGGAGATGACCCTATATTTTAAAACATTGGCCTCCTCGGAGTTGAAGGATTTCCAGAAAATGGATGGGTCCGGAAAAATTGCGGATTTCGAGAAACTGGGCGAAGAGATCAACTCATTTGACTTCAAGCAGAAGATGAAGTCCAAGGAGTTCAAGGGAAGCGCCGACTCAAAAAAACTGGAAGAGTACAAGTATCTCAGGAAGAGTGACGAGATCAAAGGTTATTATAAGTTCAAAAAGTCAAAGGCCTATACCAACTTCTTGAATATTGACGGTTCAGCCAAACTTTCCAGGTTCAA
>DUOU01000051.1 GCA_012838685.1 Bacteroidota bacterium
AACTTCTCCTCAAACAGCAACAGAGGACGCAGGATATCTTCAATATTGTTCTTGGAGCCATCGCGGCAATCTCCCTTGTGGTTGGGGGTATCGGTATCATGAACATCATGTTCGCTTCGGTAATGGAGAGGATAAAGGAGATAGGTACAAGAATGGCTATCGGGGCGAAAAAGATGGACATTGTTGTCCAATTCCTCGCCGAAGCTATTCTTATAAGCGTTGGTGGCGGTTTTATCGGAATCTTCCTGGGAATTATCCTTGCCAAACTTATAGAGCAGTTTGCCGATATTACCACTTCGGTATCCTTCAGTTCGGTAATAATATCGTTCGGCGTCTCCGCCGCTGTTGGGGTTATCTTCGGATACTCACCGGCGAAAAACGCCTCTGAAAAAGATCCTATAGAATCATTAAGATATGAATAATAAAAAAATCATGAAGAAATTATCTCTCTGCGCTTTGATAATGGTACTCCTGTTGCCTGCCGCGCAAACCGGCATGGCGCAGACAAAAAAAGTGCTCACACTCGATGACGTTCTTGAATTGGCGGCCACACAGTCGACCAACGCCCTGATCGCCAAACAAAGGTTTCGTTCCAGTTATTGGCAGTACAGAAGCTTTAAGGCGGAATATCTGCCCTCATTATCGTTCAGTGGTACCGCTCCGTCGTACAGCACAGCTTATGAACAGGTATATACAGGAGGTGAATGGAAGTATATCAAATCCAATCTTTTTCAATCTACCGGATCCCTCTCTTTGTCCCAAAATATTGGCCTAACCGGTGGTTCAATAGCCGTAAACTCGAGTTTGGGTTTCCAAAACAACCTTGAAAGGGAATCGAAGTCAATAATTACCGAGCCATTGGTCAATATCAGATTGACCCAACCAATATTAAAGTATAACTCCTTGAAATGGCAGAAAAAAACACAACCCCTGCAATATGAGATAGCAAAAAAGACCTATCTCTCGAATATGGAGGCTGTCAATTCCACCGCCGTTCAATACTTTTTTCAGTTGGCGCAGGCGCAAATAAATGTTCAGATAGCGGAAACGAACCAAATAAATTCAGATACCCTGTACAGAATGTCGGAAGGTCGTTATCAATTGGGAACAATAGCTGAGGACGAACTTTTACAGATGAAACTGACCTGGCTAAACTCCGAGAATAATCTTAAACAGGCGCGGATGAACCTGACCGACCTCGAGAACCGTATGAGAACGTTCCTCGGTTTCAATGAAAATGTGAGCATAGAGCTTATAATTCCCTATGAAATACCGAACCTGCAGATAGATCCGGAACAGGTTCTGGCGTTGGCGTTGGAGAATAATCCACAGATATCCCAACAGGAACTTACATTGATCCAGTCGGAGAGCAATGTGGCCCAAGCCAGGGCACAAAGGGGTTTTAGCGCGGATCTTACAGCTTCGTACGGTTTGAGCGACCAGTCCTCTTCCATGTTGAACAACGTGCCCAATCCTGATTACGGACTACCGGATGCCTACAAGAATCCAAGCAATTCCCAAACAGTTAGGTTGACGCTTTCCATTCCTATTCTTGACTGGGGCCGCCGTAAGGGCAATTACCTGATGGCCCGTTCAAGTCTGGAACTAGCGCAGGTTCAGGCGGAACAGACACTGCAAACATTTGAGTCGGACCTGTTGCTTGATGTTGAAAAGTTCAACCTTCAGTATCAACAGGTGATGATCGCCGCGCAGTCCGACACTGTTGCCCAGAGAATGTACGAGGTAAGTAAGGCTCGTTATATGATCGGAAGCAGTACAGTTCTGGAGTTGAACAACGCCGATACCGAAAAAGATTCCAACAGAAGGGCATATATACAGTCACTGCAGCAATTCTGGAATTACTTCTACAATATCAGGAGCCTGGCTTTATACGACTTTCTGAACAACAAGCCCCTGGAGGCGGATTATGAGGCATTGATTCAATAATAATAGAGGAGTTGTTTTAGAAGGGAGACCACATGGTTTCCCTTTTTTTGTTTTGAATAATTTGAACCGACATTTCAATTTTTGTGGAATATCTGAACATTGCGGTTTTGGTACAGGTTGGTAAATTAAACTTTAATCACTTTATAATCTCAATAAAGTAAAAATTTAATATCTTTGCGCCTCGTAAAAAACCATGGAAAACAACTTAATTAAATAGAAATGCAGAATAAAGGAGCTATAATTACCCTTGCCATCGCACTGACGGTTGTATCAGCATACCAACTCTCTTTTTCAGTGGCGACATGGACAGTTAAGAAAGCTGCCAGAGAATACGCCGACGGAGATCTGGTTAAGGAGGCAGAATACCTCGATTCAATCGCCTCTTTGCCAAAAGAAGAGTGGAGTTATCTGGGCAATACATTCAAAGAGTGCCAGAAAAAAGAGCTTAATTTGGGACTCGACCTTAAAGGCGGTATGAACGTTACTTTGGAGGTCGCGACGGAAGACGTTCTCAGGGCACTTTCCAATCATAGCCAGGACAAATCATTCAATGACGCTATTGCCTTGGCAAAGGAGATGCAGAAGAGCAGCCAGGCCGACTTTCTCACACTTTTTGGCAGGGCTTTCGAACAGGTTTCACCAAACGGACAACTTTCAGCTATTTTCGGAACAGTCGAGTTAAGGGACAGAATCAATTTTAACACCACCAATGAGCAGGTTCTCAGGGTCCTCAGTGAAGAGGTGGATGTAGCCATTGAAAATGCTTTCAATATTTTGCGTACCCGAATAGACCGTTTTGGAGTTGTCCAGCCAAATATCACACAACTGTCTACAAAAGGAAGGATACTTATTGAACTGCCCGGACAGAAGGATCCCCAACGTGTCCGTGAATTGCTCCAGGGAACTGCAAATCTGGGTTTTTGGGAAACATACGAAAATTCTGAAATCATCAATTACTTGATGATGGCCAATGAGACGCTCGCCCAGATACAAGAGGATCTGAATAAAGATGATTCACCCGCCGTTGAGCAGATTGAGGAAGCTGTCTCCGACACTACGTCGGCTGAAGATGCCTTGCTGAGTCTTATTGACAGCACCGCGGCATCAACAGACTATGAGTCTTTATCAAGAGATGAGTTTAATCTTCAGAATCCCCTGTTCGCTGTTTTGTCGCCCAACGTCTCCTCTACCGGCGAACCAATGGCTTCATGTATGGTTGGTCTTGCTCTGGCCAAGGATACCGCGAAGGTGAACAGTTACCTCAACATGAACCAGATCAGGTCAATATTTCCGCGCGACGTAAAATTTTTGTGGAGCCAGAACCCATATCCTTATGTTGATGGAGAGCCATATTATGAACTCCATGCCATTAAGGTTAATACCCGTGATGGGAGAGCGCCTCTTGACGGAGGTGCCGTAACCTCGGCCCGTCCGTCAACGAACGCCATTTCCGGTAGTATAACGGTAGATATGTCGATGAACGCTGAGGGGGCCAAGACATGGGCAAGAATGACCAGGGAAAACGTGGGTCGTTGCATTGCTGTTGTTTTGGATGGTTATGTCAGATCTTATCCGCGCGTGGCTTCTGAAATTACCGGAGGAAATACCGAAATATCCGGTGGCTTTACACTTGAAGAGGCAACAGATTTGGCAAATATTCTTAAATCCGGGAAAATGCCGGCACCGGCCAGGATCGTATCCGACACTATTGTTGGACCTACCTTGGGTCAGGAGGCGGTACGTTCGGGGATGATTTCGTTTATCGGCTCTTTCTTCGTCATTCTTTTGTTCATGGTCTTCTATTACAGTAAGAGCGCCGGTACGATTGCCGATATTGCCCTTTTGGCGAATGTTTTCTTTACTTTTGGGGTTCTTGCCTCCCTTGGCGCTGTTCTGACACTGCCCGGTATTGCCGGTATAGTACTCTCACTCGCCATGTCGATTGACGCCAATGTCCTTATTTTTGAGAGGATCAGGGAAGAGCTCAGGAGCGGCAAGGGAATTAGGCTGGCTATATCCGATGGGTACAAAAACGCCTATTCCGCGATTATTGACTCAAACATAACAACATTGTTGACAGGAGTGGTACTCTATGCGTTTGGTACCGGACCGATCAAAGGATTCGCTACTACCCTCGTAATAGGTATTTTAGTGTCTCTCTTCGCGGCTATCTTCATAACGAGGTTGATTTATGAGCACAAACTTAAAAACAACAGGGATATTGATTTCTCGATACCTATTACAGCCAATTTCCTCAAGAATGTTAATTTTGATTTTATTAAGTTCAGGAAATATGCCTATGCCATCAGTGCCGCCATTGTTCTGATCGGAACAGTCTCTTTGTTCACCAGGGGGTTGAGTCTGGGACTAGACTTCAAAGGTGGACGTACTTATATTGTCAGGTTTGACGAGGCGGTTTCGACATCGGATGTGGCTGAAAACCTGGAAAACGTATTCGATGAAATGCCACAGGTAGTTACTTTTGGAGATGATAACCAGGTAAAAATAACGACTACATATAGGATTGACGAATCCGGGGTTGACGGTGAAGTTGAGAGTCTGCTGTACCAGGGATTGAAACCTATGCTGGGCGACAATGTTTCGGAGGACCGGTTCCTGTCCGACTACAGGGTGAGCAGTGAAACCATAGGGCCTACAATCGCTGCCGATATCAAGATCAAAGCGGCATGGTCAGTAGGATTCGCGTTGGTAATTATGTTTTTGTATATATTTATCAGGTTCCGCAACTGGCAGTATGGACTGGGAGCCGTTGCTGCGCTCGCGCATGATGCCTTCATGATTATAGGAGCATTCTCATTGTTCCATGGCCTGTTACCGTTCTCAATGGAAGTTGACCAATCCTTTATAGCGGCGATTCTGACGACTGTTGGTTATTCTGTGAATGATACTGTCGTTATTTTCGACAGGATCAGGGAGTACAGGCCAATGTATCGAAAACGACCATTAAAGGATCTACTGAACAGAGCTATCAATGACACTCTAAGTAGGACCATTGTCACCTCATTGACCACCTTAATGGTGGTACTCGTTATATTCTTCTTTGGTGGAACCACTATCCAGGGATTTATGTTCGCTCTTGTGGTGGGTGTAATCAGTGGTGTATACTCAACAGTTTTTGTTGCGACAGCTTTGGTTTATGATACAACAAAGCGTGAACATGATGGGGAAAAGGCCATAGAGACAAAGAAAGGTTCGAAATAGGTAAATTATTGGATATAGTGTTGTCAGGGAAACTGGTTGGTTCCAGTTTCCCTGATTTTTTGATATAGCGCTTCATCGGTTTTTCCGGTTAAATTTTCATAATGTCTATTAAATGTAATTATCTTTCCTACCTTTACAAGTTAAATTGAAAACCTATATATGGAGATAATATGAGCGGTCAGGAGTTATTTGTTGTCATTATAGTTTTTTTGCTGCTTTTCGGTGCCGACAAGATACCTGAATTCATGAAAGTATTGAGCAAGGGCATTCGGGACTTCAGAAAGGCGACTGATGACATAAAACAGGAGTTTGAAAGCAGTACAAAGGATATACGCAGAGATATCAAAGAGATATCAGACTCTGTTTCAAAGGATCTTAACGATGTTTCCAGAAAGATTTCAAAGGATGTAACTGAAGTTTCCAACAACATCCAGTCGCAGGTAGAGGATATGGCAAAAGATATCGAAAAAGATACAAAAGAGATTGCTTCAAACCTCGAAAAGAAAGTCGGTGAACCGGTGGAAGAGATAACAAGGGATGTTGCGGGCGCAACGGAAAGTGTTAAAAATGATATTAATGAGGCGCTGACCGATCCCTTTGAGGAAGATCCCTTCAGTTAGGATTATTTTTCTTTTAATGTCTGATAGTTAGTTTTGTATGATAACAACGTTCGGAATAACCAAATCATACGGAAGCCTAAAAGTTCTCAAGGGGATAGATATCAATATAAGGGAAAAGGAGGTTGTATCGATAGTTGGTGCCAGTGGCGCCGGAAAAACCACTTTGCTCCAGATAATAGGGACACTTGATAAACCGGATCAGGGAGAGGTTTTTTTTAATTCCGTGAATGTAAGTACCCTATATGGAAAAGAGTTGGCCGCTTTCCGGAACAAAAATATCGGGTTTGTATTCCAGTTTCATCAGTTACTGCCTGAATTTACCGCCCTGGAGAATGTTTGTATTCCGGCCTATATCGCTGGAAAGAGTCGGGTTGACGCTGAGTGTCGGGCAAAAGAGCTTCTGGGATTTCTCAATTTGACCGATAGGATGGAACATAAACCATCTCAATTGAGTGGAGGCGAGCAACAAAGGGTAGCCGTGGCGCGCGCTTTGGTAAACAACCCCTCGGTGATTCTGGCCGACGAACCTTCGGGTAACCTCGATACGGCGAACAAAGAAGAACTCCACAAACTTTTTTTCAGTCTAAGGGACAATTTTGGACAGACAATTGTAATAGTGACACACGACAGAAATTTGGCCGGGATGTCGGATCGTGTGGTTGAGATCAAAGATGGCCTGATCACAAAAGATAACTTTCCATCACAACCGGATATTGAAAGTTAAAAAATATTTGGAGCCAATCAAATTTTTTTGTATATTTCTGGTTGGGGTTTTTGGTAAGGGATTAAACTTTCCCTGCTAGCCGAATATCCGGCGATAGTTGGGCCTGTTCCTATGGGGCGAGTTGTGAGATAAAAGTAAATCATTTTACTAAAAATCCAGGTATTTTGGGATGTTCTTTTAAATGCGAAGATATGGCTGATGGTAGTTTTTGTTCGCGAACAGTGGCTTGAAAAAGTTTTTTAGATAATCATTTTCATTAATCAAATACCGAAGACCTATGAGCAAATTTATTTATCTGACAGCAAATCCCGAAGCTCTGATAGCTTCGATGTTGCCCCCGGCAGATTTTGGTGCCTATCTTTCAACCGGGACAAAAAAAAGGAATAAAGGGCAGGTTCTGTTTTTTGAAGTTGATCTTCCAAAAATAGAAAAACTGATTGACATGGAGAGCCTTAACAGGCGTTGTGTCACGAAAGAGGACGGTAAGCCAAAGAGTTCGGTTTATCTCTCGGTATACAGGGTACTGGAAACAATTCCTTTGGCGGCGCTGAAGAGCCTTTATCTCTCTTCAGATAACGGACATGTTCTTGAACTCAAGAGAACGCCTTATGATGTTTCTAAAGAGTCCGGGGATCAATTAAAACTTTATCAGGAACTTATGCCGGTGAGTCCATTGGTTGTAAGTGACCTTCCCCCTTCACAGTTTCTTAAGAGGCTGACCGACGGGACAACTCCGGTCTCTCTTCCAAAACTATTTTTTGTCGACTTGAAGTTGGGAGAACTGGCTCTGGATCCCCTCAAAGGTTCCTCCGAGAACTTACCGTATCCAAACATCGAGCATATGAGAGATTGTCTTGAAATATTGAAGGGAGAGTACGAAAAACATATGAAAACCGTACAGCGGCTATTTACCGGAAATCTGCTTTATAGAACGATTGAAAGCGGCTTTTATGTCGGTTCAAATGACGATTTGTTATTCTATCGCTATCCCAAAATGAAGGAAATAGAGGATATTAATTACGAATTTTTCAGATCAATATAAATATTGAGCTTATATATTTTTAATCTATTGTCCGGGAAAGACAACCCACTTTGGTATGGTCTTTTCCGGACTTCTACTATATGGCTGTTTTTACGGCAAAAACCGGCTTTATGGAACCAGTATCCAGGGAACATTTATCGGATCCTTTCAAAGGCTTTGCCGCTGAGCGTGCCAACATTTGAAATTGTTTTTGCTATCTCGTAAAGATATATGCATGGGACAAAACTTGAAAGAACTGAAGGATTTTCTTGATGAAAAGGTTGCCCAATACAACAATCCAACGTTTATAGAACTGGATCCGATACAGATACCTCATTCGTACACCAGAAAGGAGGATATCGAAATATCAGGCTTTCTTACGGCGGTAATCTCATGGGGCAATCGTACTTCCATAGTTAAAAACGCAAAACGGATGCTGGCCTATATGGGAGATTCTCCATATGACTTTATTCTTGGCCACGATGAACGGCATCTCAGGCAGATTGACGGTTTTGTCCATCGTACATTTAATTCGGTTGACCTATTGACATTCATAGAAGGCCTGAAGCATCTATATAAACATAAAAATGGACTGGAAGGAATATTCGTGAAATATCAGACGCATGATTCATTACAGCCCGCGATCCATGAACTTAAAAAAGAGTTTTTTTACGTTCCACATCTTGAGAGAACCCGGAAACACCTGCCAGACCCGATGACCGGTTCTGCCGCGAAAAAAATCAATATGTACCTCAGATGGATGGTTAGAAAAGATGACAAAGGGGTAGATTTTGGTATATGGAAGAATATACCGCAATCTATTCTTTCATGCCCACTTGATGTCCATTCGGGTAACGTTGCGCGCAAACTTGGCTTGCTCCGCAGAAAACAGAATGACGCTAAAGCTGTACGGGAATTGGATGGAGTTCTGCGTAAATTTGACCCCGATGACCCCGTGAAATATGACTTCGCTCTGTTTGGTCTGGGCGTTAGCGGGTACTTGAATAAATTTTGATGTTCCATGTCAAACAGTTATTTCAATTTCAAACAGTTTTCCATCAAACAGGAGAGGTCTGCCTTTAAAGTGGGTACGGATAGTGTGGTTCTGGGTGCTTATATGGATATAACCGGAGCTAAAAGGATACTGGATATCGGTACGGGAACGGGGTTGTTAGCTTTGATGGCGGCACAAAAATCCTCAGCGGATATTATAGCGCTGGAAGCCGATCGCGACTCCTGCAACCAGGCAATTGAAAATTTTGCCGCCAGCAGATGGTCGGATAGACTGACGGCCATCAATCAACGCATCCAGGAATTTCCCGGTATAGGAGAAAAATTTGATGTTATTGTATCAAATCCCCCGTACTTTTCAAACTCCTTGAAAAATCCGGACAGTAGAAAGGCCAGCTCCCGGCACAATGATTCCCTCTCTTTTGTGGAGCTTGTTCAGGCAGTGGGAAAATTTTTGTCCGCTCATGGCAGGTTTTGGGTTATAATTCCCGCTAACGAGGCCGGGAAAATGGTCAATGCCGCGGAAAAAATCCCACTTTACCCGGAAAAAATGTTAAAGATATATCCAAAACCAAATTCACGGGTATCGAGGATTATTTACTCCTTTTCCAGCAATAAAAGAGATATATTTGAGGAAGAAATTACTGTCGAGGAGGCGACTCGCCATCACTATACGGCCAAATATCGGGAACTTACAAAGGATTTTTATTTGTAGTACCATTTTTGGCGATAAATGGAAACGGTTTCGCGCAATAACAGATATCCGGCCCAATTTTTAGTTAAAAAACGTTAATATTGTCTCCGATCATGAAAAAAGGAGAAAATTCCGAACCATTTTTTACGTCTATCTATTTGAAAGGGGAACCCGAAAATAAGAACGTTTCTGGTAGTGTGACAGAAGATAGGTTGATCAATAGGTGTAAGGATAATGATTGGGCCGCCCAAAAGGAACTCTATAATAAATACGCTCCCAAGATGATGGGGGTATGCTTGAAATATTTAAAAAATAGGGAGACAGCGGAAGATGCGTTACAAGAGGGTTTTATGACAGTATTCACAAAAATAGGTACATTCAGGCACCAGGGATCATTTGAGGGTTGGATGCGCAGGATATTCGTCAATATTTCATGCGATTATCTTAGAAAGGGTAAAAATTTGGTAGTCTTCGAGAATCTGGAAGATTCAGCGCCATTTACCGACAATGAACTCAATGCGCTCGAAAAACTTGAGCGCGATGAATTGATGGAAGCAATTTCAGAGCTTCCGGACCACTATAGAGCGGTATTGACTCTTCGCGCGATAGAGGGTTACACCTTTGAGGAGATAGCTGTAATGTTAAAAACCAGGACAGCGGCGTGTAAATCGACCTATTACAGGGCACGACACCTTTTTGGTGATCTTTTGAGATCTAAACACTTAATTTGATGGAAAGCAGGTTTGAGAACATACTGAAATCGAAGCTTTATGATGCTGATACTCTCCAGGGCTATGAGCCTGACTGGGAGAGTTTTGTCGCTTTTCGGAAAAAAAAGGAGAAGGAGAGGCGGGGAAGAGCAATTGCCATTATCTCGCGTTCAGTGGCGGCATTGTTCATTGTTGCCCTGTCAATTTTTGCCCTTACAAGAGTGGCGAACAATAGGGAGAGACAAACTTTGTTGAGTGGGGGTGCCCCGAAAATAGAGGAAAATACCGAGAGGAACAGGGTATCTGAAAAGATTACCGGGGAGCCAATAACGGAGGTGGTTTCCGCCGGATCAATGCCGAAAAATGTTTCCGCCGGTCCGGCATTGGAAAATATTACCGAAAAATTGGTTGTGGCTACTATCCGGGATATAACGGCGGCTGAAAATATTATGGATAATCCGGAGGATATCGAAAGAAAAACGGCCTATTCCCTCGGTTTGCTCTCTTTGGAAGGTTTTTCTTCCAAAAAACATGAGGATAACATGGGCCAGGTACAGGTAGTTGGAACAAGGTACGACTTGGATGATTATTTGGCCGCATTCGATAGTATTAATATTGATGATGAGCCTCTAAGGAGACAGTGGAGTACCTCTATTTTCGCCAATGCGTTGGCAATGAACGGAACTTTTAGCGGAGAAGCTTCAATGATGGCCGATTTCAGTGAAATACCTGTTTTATCCGCTGACAAACAATACCTAAACTCTGAATATGCTGTTTCCGGGACTAGTGGTCAAGGTGTTTTAACATCCGGAAATTCAAACTATTACAAAGACAATCTTGTCAACTATCCGCCTATTATCGTGAGTGTAATGGTAAGCCGCGACCTGTTTCCCAAAGTTGACCTCTCTACCGGTTTGGTATATACATTTCTCCGCTCAGAATATGCCGAGTACAGCTCGTTCAACGATTATTCGCAAAAAATTTATTACCTGGGAATACCGCTCTCTCTTTCATACGATTTGCTATCGGACAAATCCAGATATGGTTTATACACCGTGGGCGGACTCCTCTTTGAAAAAGCGATATCGGCGTTCGGAACGACAAAGGTATTTGATGGACCTCGCCTTGAGCTCTACAACAAAACCTCTCTAAAAACGCCGGAAATTATGGTATCAGCCAATATGGGGTTAGGGTTTGGTTACGATATAATCGGTGATTTTGGCATATATTTCGAATCTTTTGTCAGTTATTATTTTTATACCGAGGGACAACCGATCTCTTTTATAACCTCAAATGACACATCTTTAAATATGAAAATAGGGTTGAAATATAAATTTTGATACGATGAGAAAAATAATTTTTTTATTGAGCCTTGTGGCGATTACGACATCCTGTATGGATAGGTTTAAGGAACAAAATGATCGTTACGTGAGTTATGGAAATCTTAAATCCGGTTCTCCGGATTGGTATATTTTTTCCGACAAAGGGAACAGATTGAATATTGTGGCCAATGAGGTTGCCGGATTTGAGCTCAAAGAAGATCTTAGGGTAGTTGCCAAATATTCAATTGTGGGTGATCCGATCGATACTGTATATAATATACATATATATGAAATTGAAAAGGTGTTGTGCAAAGATCCTTTAACACCATCACTTCTTTCACAAACAAAAATCGACAGTTTGGGCAGGGATCCCGTAAACATTATCGAGGCATGGTTTGGAGGAAAAAAATATCTGAATATCACCTTTGAACTGCTTCGTCATGATGCCAACAAGGCTCATCATGTTAATTTGGTGTTGGATGAGGAAGAGACTACCGAAAACAAACTGGTGTTTGAGTTCCGACACAACGCTTTCAATGACCTGACATACTACAATGCTTATGGCAGGGTATCATACGACATCTCTTCGTATATTCCCGCTAACCTGACTAAAATTGATGTTACCCTGAAGTGGACCGATTATTATATGATCGACAGATCCATGACAGGCACGTTTTACCTGCCTACCAATAACAGTGGACATGTTGTCACATCGGAAGTAAAATAGTTTTTGTCGGGCATACCGGAATTTATATTAAAACTCCGGGGGCGTAAAAAAAACGACAGCAAATATCTTTTTGTCTATTTGATCAATTATGCTTAATTTCACCCCCTTGCGCCAATAAATGGGGCATTGATATTTCAATTATTGATTCTAATTAAGTTTTAAGTATGAACAAAAATTATGTGTGGGTAGTTTTGACCATTGTCATCGGTTTGACGGGTTGTTCCCAGGGTGCCGGCAAAAAGGTAGTATTAAAAAATGCTCTTGACAGCGCCAGTTATGCTCTTGGGGTAAATACAGGCGGAAGTTACAGTTCTCTCTCTTTTCCCGGAGAGGAACTCGACGTTGACCTTATTATATCAGGATTCGCCCAGGCTATCAAGGGTGAAAATACGGTTATTACGGTAGATGAATCGATAGACTACTTAAATAGATATTTTATGATGGCTTCAAATGCTGATGCCGGAGCAAACCGGCAAGAGGGGGAACGGTTTCTGGCCCAGAACAAACGTCAGGAGGGAGTTGTAGAGACCTCATCGGGGTTGCAGTATAAGGTGCTTACACAGGGTACGGGACCTAAGCCCGCTCTTACTGACGTGGTAATGGTCCATTATTCCGGAAAACTTCTGGATGGAACCGAATTTGACAGTTCCATGGGAGGGAATCCGGTTACATTTGGTTTGGACCAGGTAATAGAGGGATGGACAGAGGCCCTGATGCTGATGCCCGTTGGATCGAAGTACAGGGTATGGATACCTTCAGATTTGGCTTATGGACAGAGCGGAACAGGACCAATCCCGGGCGGAAGCGTACTTGATTTCGAAATAGAACTTTTGGATATCGTTGAATAAAATATTATTGCTCCTCCTCCGGTAATATGGCCAAAAACCAGAAATATGTCGAGACACCTTTAATGAAGCAGTATTACAGTGTCAAGGCAAAACATCCTGACGCTA
>DUOU01000052.1 GCA_012838685.1 Bacteroidota bacterium
TAATATGGAATTCTTAAAAGACCTTTGGCTCTTTATGAAAGAGCGTAAGAAATTTTGGCTAATACCGGTAATAATAGTTTTGCTATTATTGGGCATATTGATAGTGTTTGGTGGCGCCAGCGCCATTGCACCATTTATTTACACACTATTTTAAAGAGAAGGTTTTATGAAAAAAGACACATCAAAATCAACCATGTTGGTTATTTCAATGGGATTTTTAATTCTTTATCTGCTATTTGCATGGCAATGGGCTGTAATAGTATCATTGGGTGTTGGACTAATAGGCATAATTTCAAGTACCTTAAGCAGTAAAGTAGAATGGTTATGGATGAAACTCGCAAAGATTCTTAGTTATATTATCCCATCAGTTTTGCTTGGTATTGTTTTCTATCTGATTCTATTTCCGTTATCACTTATTTCCAGAATATTTACAAAAGACCCATTAATGCTTTCGAACAATTACGAAACATTTTTTGTAAATATTGAAAAAGAATTTGATAAAAAAAGCATGGAAAAGATTTGGTAATAATGAATTACGGCATACAACACGGAGTATAGCCAATAAAGGCTTTAGAGATATCCGAAGCTCATTACCCGCATCAATCTTTCGTCACGGTTGACATGAAAGACACTCGTAATCCCTTACTGGCCATACCGCATAACCGTTATGCGTTCACTGAATCGTCATATTTGATAAAGTTTTCCAACACTTTTATCCTCGGTGTCCAAGTTTGCGTTTTTTTGGTTTTTCTGCACCTTCTTTTTTAATATTCCGCTTTTTTCCTGTTTTTGCCATTATTCTCCAGTTTTTTCCTGATACTGCCTATATATGCCCGTTCTTTCCTGTTTTTACCGATTTTTTCCGTTTTTATAGCCTTCCCGCCTTACCTCGCCTGTGCTCCGACTATCGGACATATTTCCGGGTCGGAGTTTTTAATGGATTAAAGAAGGCGATCGACCGGGGAGCAATTGAATTGCTCAACTGTGTTCCATAGTGTTTATAAGGTTGATTATCGAAACAAATACAACATTTGTATTCAATCAAATAAAATATTTCGTAAATTTGGCTGTGCGGTTGAAAAGTGGGAATAATTCTTGGATATGGAGCGCTTAAAAAATGACAGATCATAAGATTTTTGTGGGAAGAAACAGTTGTTTAGTTCAGCTCTTTTTTTAGGTAAAGTGCGGATTGATAACGTTATACCAATAAAACATATCAACTATAGCAACGTCAACGTACATATACTTTGTGCAGCATAAATAAAACATATTACCGTAGAATTAACGAAAAAAAATAAATGGCTGATACAAGTGAAATCCTTGACCGTATTGACAAGGTGTTAAAGGACAATAAAAGAACAGAAAATGTGTATTTGGTATTGACAGTTATCCTATTCTTGATGGGAATAGCTTGTTTCGCGTACGCATTGATTTCCGGAGAGTTTGTTTGGTCAACACCTTCAGCGGTAACCACCGGACTTTTATATTTTCCATTGAAAGAGATCAAGTTATTGCGCGATAAGAATGTAGCTTTAGCGACCGCCCCGATTATAATTACACAATTGCCCCCGGAAAAAGCCGCGGTTGAGATTCAAAAATTGTTGGAACATATTTACGGAGAGAAAGATGCCGAATAGAGGAGATAAAACACAGCAGATTTTGGAGTATCTCCTTGGAGAGTTATATAAGGAACAATCTCAAGGCGAAGAGAAAGGTGGAGATTCCTACCTTCAAGCCCAGGATGGTCAATACTTGGGGCGCATCACGATAAATCAAGAAGATAATCAGTCGATTATCAACAAATATGGGCCATTTGGAAGTAAATACAGCAAGACCAGTATTTTCAATAAATATTCACCTTATGGTAGCAGGTATGGAAGTTATAGCGTAAACAATCCACATTGTATTCAACCCCCAAGATTAATAATAAAAGGAGATTTTATTTCATATATCACTAAAAACAGGACAATCAGGCCGAAGATCGACCCGTATGATTTTATTGAAAAAACTCAAAACGATATAGGAGGATTATTGGGATTAAGTGCCGGACAAAATATTGGGAACAAGTTTGGGAGGCAGGACTCTTATATTATGGCGGCAGATGGGACTTTTCTTGGGGAATTAACGAGTAATTCGCTTGATTCCGAGTCTGTTTTTAATGAATTTGGAAAATATGGAAGTAAGTTCTCAACGACTTCTATTTTTAATGATTTTAGCAGTTACGGAGGACGATTTTCCAGTCTAAGTCCGTTCAACTCATTTACATCAACACCCCCGAAAATATTTATAAATGGAGATTTTTGGGGATACTTAACTGTAAACGATTTTATTGATGGACAAAAACTGAACCCCAATAGACTAAAAGACTGGTTAATAGAGAATAGATTATAAATTATGCGACACAACATTTTGTATAAGTAATGGCAGGCAAAGCGGTTAATATTATGGTTTATAGCCCGCTCAAACTGCATGGCGATTGAAAGCCCGCAACTCGCCACTAACGGTCAACAAAAACTTTCATTTGAACAAAAATCAACATAAACCACAACAGAAAAAACGATGTCCACAATAGAAAAAGCGATAGAAATAGCGGTTGCCGCGCACAAAGGGCAAAAAGACAGATTGGGAGCGGATTATATTTTACATCCGCTGCGTGTTATGGAACGGGGAAGGAGTGAAATTGAGAAGATTTGTGGTGTGTTGCACGATGTGGTGGAAGATAGCGAATGGACATTTGAAATGCTTGAAAGCGAAGGCTTTTCAGATGAGGTGATTTCTGTATTGCGTTGTGTCACAAAGGAATCGGAAGAAGAGGATTACGATGTTTTTATAAATAGGATCGCCCAAAATCCGATAGCGGTTGAGGTTAAGATAAACGATCTGCTCGACAATATGGATATAACCCGCTTTAAAAGCCTTAATGAACAAGATTTGAAACGGCTGAACAAGTATTTGAAAGCATTTTGGAAGCTGCAAAAAACTAAAAATAGAAACATATTTTAGTTGGCGTGACAATTAGAACATATAAGCATTAAGTATGGATAAGAACGAGTTCATAAAGAATTTTAGAAAAGCGTTTGGAAACTATGAACTGCCGATCGCGGTTTGGTATTCGGAAGAGGCCGCGACGCGGGAAGAAAAAACAAGCGGCTGTTTTATTAAACATTTAAAGCCGGCAAGGGAGGGCAATATTGTCAGTTTAAGCCTGGAAACGATCTCATGTAGGGGAGGGAGAGTTTATTGCGGATTTATGGAGGCACCTCCCTCTATCCCGTCGTTTGTCTCCGAACAGGAGCGGTATAAGAAGAGCCCGGAAATGGTGTCAGATTTCATCGCGAACCTGAATATGCCCGACAGGTCAAAACAGTTCATCAATTTCGCGTCAATCGATAAAATCGAGAGTTTTGAAAATATTGAAGCCCTGATCTTCTTCGCCACGCCTGATGTCTTGACCGGTCTTATCTCCTGGGCTCTCTTTGACACAAACGAACCCGATGCTGTTTCGGTTCCCTTTGGATCCGGTTGCAGTTCCATTGTTTCTCAACCGGTTGTTGAAAACCGGAATAATGGTAATCGTGTCTTTATTGGACTATTTGACCCGTCAGTTCGTCCTCATGTAGGACCCGACATTTTAAGTTTTGCCGTTCCGATGTCCCGTTTCAGGACAATGTACCACACTCTTGGCGAATCATGCCTAAACGGAACGAATGCCTGGAGTAAAGTAAAAGAGAGGATAGAAAGCAACGGCCAATATGCTCAACACTTACAACAATAAAAGATTACACCTATCTTTGGAATTAAAAACGCCCAATGTGGTATTAAGGTCGGACACCCTAAGGATACACCCAACGCGAACTTTGGAGGATTTCAAGGAAGTGACGAGAAAAGATAAAAGTTTTGTGGCTGATGGTTTGGAAAAAGTGGTTGAAAAGCAAAGAGTAAAACAGAGGAAGTAAAAGAGATCTTGTAAAATGAGCAAGTCAAAAATATCCATACGTTTTTTTGATGACCGCGAGGTGCGAGCCGTTTGGGACGAAGAAAACGCCAAGTGGTGGTTTAATGTTGTCGATATAGTCGCTATGCTGAACGACCAAGACGACTATACCAAAGCGAGCAATTATTGGCGTTGGTTAAAACGAAAACTAAAATCCGGGAACATTCAACTTGTGAGTGCCACTCACAGGTTCAAATTTGTAGCCGTAGACGGTAAAAAACGCCTGTCCGATACGTTTGACAGTGCGGGAGTTATTGAATTGGCAAAGAACTTTCCCAATACCAACGCAATGAGGTTTTTGGATTGGTTCTTATACAGCGACAACAGCATTGACGGACAAAGCAAGAAAAAAGCTTACACTCTTTTTGAAAGTAATTTAATAAACGAATTTGAAGTTGGCACGGTCAACGGTCTGCAACAGATACACGCTTACCTGTTTGGCGGCTTATATGATTTTGCGGGACAAATCCGTCAGAAAAACATCTCAAAGGGCGGTTTTCAATTCGCTGTTTCACGCTTTTTGGGTGAAACTTTGAAGCAAATAGAGGCAATGCCGGAAACTACATTTGACGAGATTGTGGAAAAATATGTGGAAATGAACATCGCTCACCCGTTTATGGAGGGCAACGGCAGGAGCACCCGAATTTGGTTAGACTTGATATTGAAAAAATGGTTGAAAAAATGTGTGGATTGGAGTAAAATAGGTAAACGGGATTATATGGACACAATGATGCTGAGCTCAACAAAAAGCGATGTGCTGAAAACACTTTTGAAAAATGCTTTGACAAGCGAAATCAACGATCGTGAAATGTTTATGAAAGGTATTGATAATTCATACTACTACGAAGAAAACGAATAGAGAACAAAGACCTGTCCTGACATGGTTTTGCGCAAAAATAGAGGGCGATTCTGAACATACCCAGGGTGATCCCGAAAACGTTGCCCACAGGAATATGTCGCAGTATAGCTTTAGATTCGCCTGCCTATTTCTTCCTGCTCAACTACGGGCTGAGAAGCAAGGAGGATGGACGTCAAAGATAACGGTAAGCCTGTGCTTACAAGCTTCCAGAGGGTTATCATAACTATTATCTGATTTGATCACTGTAATGGCAATTTGTTTTGGCAACTTTTTTCTGTTTAACACAAATTAGGGAACTATTCCGTATTTTTGTCTAAACCTTAAAATAACCTTATCATGCGAAGAAGAACCTTTATCAGAAACATCGCTCTGGCCAGTGGAATGATGGCCGTGGCTCCTATGGCAGCCTGTTCGGGAAACGAAGAGGATTATGATTTTCCGCTTATGGATCTGCATGTCCATCTAGCAGAAGACTTAACAATAGACGATATCATGGAGATTTCTAGGGCCACCAATATTCAATTCGGCATCGTAGAGAATCCCGGTGAAATGGTGTACGATGATGAATCATTGAGAGCTTATATAGAAATGCTCCGCCCTTATCCCGTCTATATAGGCCTGCAGCCCATGAGTCCGGGCTGGACAGCGAACTTCTCGCCCGAGGCGATAGCGGAACTCGACTATGTGCTGATGGATCCGCAGACCGTGCCCAATGGCAATAATTTCGGAGAGACACTCAGAATATGGAACGTTGATACCTATGTGGACGATACCGAATATTTTATGGAGGCCTATATGGACAGATACCTGGAGGTGATCAACAACAATGAACCTCTCACCACACTCGGCTGGCCCCTCTTCCTGCCGGCATGTATAGCGCGGGACTATTACAAACTATGGACCAAAGAACGTATGGAAACAATAATCACCGCCGTCAAAAACAGGGACCTGAACATCGAAATAAACGATCTGGCCCACACGCCGCACGAAGAGTTTATCCTTATGGCGAAAGAAGAGGGGATAAAGTTCACTTTCGGTTCGGACACCGCTGACAATAAGGCTGGTAGGTTGAGCTATTGCAAGGAGATAGCCCGAAAATGCAAACTCACACGGAAGGATTTTTTTGTGCCAGATAGGGTTTTGCCGGCGTAAAAACTATCGAACCCATAGTGGCGGCTCCGGAATCTTATATCCGTTCCTGGAACGTAAAATGGTTTGTTGTCTTATCGGAGAGGGTCACAGATTCTTTTCGGTGATATTGGCCAGATCTTCGGGTGTGTCGATGCCTACCGACTCGTGGTCGGTCACGGCACAGCGTATCTTGTAGCCGTTTTCAAGCCATCGGTTCTGTTCCAGGCTTTCCGCCGTCTCAAGCGAACCTACCGGTAGTTTGGTTATCTCGCCCAGTGTGCCGGTTCTGTAGCCGTACATCCCTATGTGCTTGAAAAAGGTGTGCCTGCCGGTCCATTCTTCTGGGGCGACATCCCTGACAAAAGGTATGGGGCTCCTGCTGAAATAGAGGGCGTCCATGTTGGCCGCGACCACCACCTTGACCTGGTTGGGGTTGTTGAGTTGCTCACCAACGCCCACTTTGCGTATCAACGTGGCCAGATGCA
>DUOU01000053.1 GCA_012838685.1 Bacteroidota bacterium
AGCAAAAACGTGGCGGAGATAACCGAGAGACTCCAGGATGTGGGCATTCAGGCCATTACAATACATGGTCGCACCCGATCGCAGTTTTATAAGGGGAACGCCGACTGGAGCCTGATAGGCGAGATAAAGGACAATCCCAAAATTACTGTTCCGATAATTGGCAACGGCGATATCTCCAACGCTGTCGAGGCGAAAGAGAAATTCGACAAATATGGGGTCGACGCCATTATGATAGGCAGGGCATCGGTAGGGCGACCTTGGATTTTCAGGGAGGTGCGGCATTACCTTGATACAGGTGAGCTATTGCCGGAACCCACGGTATCAGAGAAGGTTGACCTGGCTATTCTGCATCTCAGCAAATCTATCGATTTCAAGGAGGGCAACCGCTCAATCTTTGAGATGCGCCGACACTTCTCCAACTATTTCAAGGGGCTGCCCCATTTCAAGGAGACCCGGTTAAAGCTGCTCACAACCCTTGACACGGAAGAGATAAGAACAATTCTGGAAGATATCCGCGATAAGTGGGGCGATTTCAGAAGCGAGGACAGGTCATCGTTTTACATCCAATAACCGGTGAAATCCTTGATTTAATTTTCATTATAACAAGTTTCTCCTGATGTGACCGATACCCTGCTTTTTAACAAAGACCAGTCCCATTTGAAAATTTTGCTCATTATACAGAGGGCCAGAACCGACATGACAACCATAAATCCGAATTCCGTCCACGGGTAAACGGTGGTCTGTTCAAAAACCGCCGGGGTTTGCAAAGCGGCATCTTTGTTGGTGACCATAACGCACAAAAAGGCGTTATTGGCGGCGTGCGCCCCGGTGGATGCCTCCACCCCATCGCCCAACAAGGTCATAATTCCGAATACCAGGCCGAACAACAGATATTGTGGCATGGCGGTAAAAAAACCATAAGCCTCCACCTCGGGATTGAATCCGTGCATCAAAGCGAAAATTATGGAGGTAATTATGAGCGGAGCCCACCGGTTGCGGGTAAGGACACTGAAACCCTGCATAAAATAACCCCTGACAAGCACCTCCTCAAATGCGGCCTGAAAGGGAATGACCAGAAGAGAGACAACTATCAGCCTCACCAGGGTTACCGAGAGGTTGTTGACCCTGAAATTATCGGGATACAATTTCAACGAGACAAAAAGATACAAAGCGGAGATGGAAAGCCAGATCAAATAAGATTTAAGGAAATGTCCCCACCTGAATGTTCTCCCGCCGTTGATAACTGTTTTATACGATCGTTGATGTATCGGCTTCATAAACACCAAAATGGTAAATAACCCGACAATAAATGGAAACAAGTTGATCTCCAGTCCGTAGGGACCAAAATTGTAGTTCCCCACAGTTATATTGTCAATGGATCCCGGATCGGAAGCGATCTGATTGGACAAATAGATATATACCGGTATTCCCCCTATCGTATTAATAGCGATGAAGACGATAACCACCATCAAAAGATAAAACCAAAAGCTGTTCCTTCCCCGGAACGATGATTCCAAATGTAGCATATCCCAAAATTTATGAACTCTTCTCTCCACCTCTCATCTTGGTCAATTGTCTCTTTGGATAATCGATCGAATAATGCAGCCCAACGCTCTCCTTCCTCGCCTGTGCCATCTTTATTATCATATAACCCACATCTACCAGATTTCGTATCTCGCAAATTTTTTGGGAAACCAGCGAGCTTTTGAACAACTCTTCGGTCTCTTCATATATAACCGACAACCTCACCAAAGCCCTCTCCAGCCTCAAATCTGACCGCACGATGCCAACATAGTTGTTCATGATCATCTGGAGTTCCTTCATATTCTGGGTTATAAGCACCATCTCCTCCAGATGGGTGGTTCCCTTGATATCCCACTCCGGTATTTTTTCTTCAAAACCGATATTTTGGATCCTTTCGCCGGCATGGCGGGCGGCCCTTCGGGCATATACGGCGGCTTCCAGCAACGAGTTTGATGCCAGTCGGTTGGCACCATGCAAACCTGTTGAAGAGACTTCACCAATGGCATAAAGTCTGTCTATGCTGCTTTGACCATCCATATCGACCTTGATCCCTCCACACAAGAAATGTGCCGCGGGAACTACCGGTATCATATCTTTGGTGATATCTATACCCCTCTGCATACAGTGTTCGTACACATTGGGAAAGTGGTTTCGCAACCCATCGGCGTCCAGATGCCTGCAGTCGAGCCATACATGGTCATCTCCCCAAATCTTCATCTCATTGTCTATCGCCCTCGCCACAACATCACGCGGCGCCAATGCGCCCCTATTGTCATATCTTTTCATAAACTCCTCTCCGGAGATGTTTTTCAGTATAGCGCCATAACCCCTGAGAGCCTCTGTGATCAGGAACGAGGGTTTGCTCTTCGGGTCATATAGAGATGTGGGGTGAAACTGCACGAACTCCATCCCCTCAATTGTCCCCTTTGCCCTGTAAACCATGGCTATCCCGTCGCCTGTGGCCCCTTCCGGATTGGTTGTCGCCTGGTAGACATGCCCCGCTCCCCCGGTCGCCACAATTGTCACCTTAGAGAGGAATGTGTAAACTTTCTTGGTTTTGGTATCAACCACATACGCTCCGTAACACTCTATACCCCCCGTATGCCTGTTTACCTTTTCCCCAAGATGATGTTGGGTCAGTACCTCAATAGCGAAATGGTGTTCAAATATATCGATGTTGGGGTTCTCTTTTACCTTCAACATCAATGTATCCTGGATAACTTCACCGGTTGTGTCTTTTGAGTGAAGTATCCTGTATTCCGAATGGCCGCCTTCCCTCGCGAGGTCATAGGAACCATCATCATTTTTATCGAACGGCACACCCAGGCTTATAAGGTTCTCGATATTCTCGGGTGCCTCCTTGACTACCATCCTGACCACCTCCTCGTCGCAGCAACCATCTCCCGCTATAAGGGTATCCCTGATATGTTTTTCGAAATTATCGGGTTCACCCCAGACCGCGGCGATACCGCCCTGGGCGAATCGTGTGTTGCTGTCATATAAATTACCTTTGGTGACGATAGAAACTTTCCCATATTTTGAGGCATCCAAGGCAAATATCAATCCGGCGATGCCCGAGCCCAAAACCAGAAAATCGGTTCTCTTCTTCATCATAAGAAATTTTCTTTTGTATTCGCGAAGATAAAACAAACAGACCCATTTTATTGCCCAAAACGACAATAAATAACCGCGCGAAGGGCTATATCCTTCAAATATTGTCCTCCTCCCCGGCGGTTGGGCTCAAATTCCCCTGATCAAGTGCTGAAGGGCATAGGTAATAAATTGTATAATGCGAGAATTTAGTTATTTTTGCCCCCCGCGAAGAACGCGAAGCCCACTGGCCCCGGGGCTGAACTTAGGGGGCATTGTTTGGATAATCTTAACAGAAATAATCAAATGGCTCAGGAGGACGTTTTCAAGAAGTTGGTATCACATTGCAAAGAGTATGGTTATGTGTTCCCATCAAGCGAGATTTATGATGGTTTAAGCGCCGTATACGACTACGGACAATACGGTGTGGAACTCAAAAACAACATTAAAAAATATTGGTGGGACAGTATGGTCCTTTTGCACGGAAATATCGTGGGACTCGACTCGGCGATATTCATGCACCCCACAATATGGAAAGCATCCGGCCATGTCGACGCCTTCAACGACCCCCTGATCGACAATAAAGATTCAAAGAAAAGATACAGAGCCGACGTGCTTATCGAGGAGCATCTGGCCAAGTATGAGGATAAGATCAACAAAGAGATAGAAAAGGCGGCCAAAAGGTTCGGCGATGCTTTTGACGAACAGCAGTTCAGGGAGACCAATCCAAGGGTACTTGAGAACCAGAAAAAAATGGACCAGCTTCAGGAGCGTTTCGCCAAGGCGATGAACGATGTCAACCTGGAAGAACTCCGCCAGATAATTATTGATAATGAGATAGTATGTCCCATTTCCGGAACCAGAAACTGGACGGAGGTGCGGCAGTTTAACCTGATGTTCTCCACCGAGATGGGCTCCACCGCCGAAGGCGCCAGCAAAGTATTTCTTCGTCCCGAGACGGCACAGGGGATTTTTGTCAACTTCCTTAATGTCCAGAAAACGGGAAGGATGAAGCTACCCTTTGGTATTGCCCAGATAGGCAAAGCGTTCCGTAACGAGATTGTGGCCCGTCAGTTTATTTTCAGGATGAGGGAATTTGAGCAGATGGAGATGCAGTTTTTCGTGCAACCCGGAACGGAACTCGACTGGTTCGCTAAATGGAAGGAGATAAGAATGAAATGGCACCAATCGTTGGGCTTCGGAGCCGATAATTACAGGTTCCATGACCACACCAAGCTGGCGCACTACGCCAATGCGGCAACCGATATAGAATACCGTTTCCCCTTCGGCTTCAAAGAGGTAGAGGGTATACATTCGCGAACCGATTTCGACCTTAGCCAGCACCAGAAATACAGCGGCAAGAAGATACAGTACTTCGACCCGGAAATGGGAGAATCTTACGTTCCCTATGTTATCGAGACATCCATCGGTGTCGACCGTATGTTCCTGCAGGTCATTTCCGCCTCATACACGGAAGAGATACTTACCAAGGAAGAGGGGAGCAGCGACTCCAGGGTCGTCTTGAAACTTCCATCGGTATTAGCGCCGGTAAAACTCGCCGTCCTGCCGCTGGTCAAGAAAGACGGTCTTCCCGAAATCGCTGAAAACATTGTCAAGGAGTTGAGGTTCAAGTTTAATTGTCAGTACGACGATAAAGACTCCATCGGAAGAAGGTACAGGAGACAGGACGCTATCGGCACCCCCTACTGTATCACTATTGACCACCAAACACTGGAAGATGAAACGGTAACGATAAGGTACCGCGATTCCATGGAACAGGAAAGGGTAAAAATCGGCCAGCTTACAGATATAATCGACGAAAAGGTCAACATATCCACTCTCTTGAAAAAACTTTAAAAAATCGTATCTTTCGGGACGGGAGTTTCCACGAATGGAGTTCCCGCCCCATTCGCGAACAAACGGCACGTACAACTGCCATAGATGAAAAAGGTACTGATAATCACATATTATTGGCCACCAAGTGGCGGCTCGGGAGTTCAGAGATGGCTCAAGATGTCGAAGTACCTCCCTGAAGCCGGCTGGCAACCTGTTGTTTACACCGCCGAAAACGCCGAGTATCCGGTTGAAGACCCTTCACTGGAAAAGGATATCTCGCCCGATGCCATAGTCATAAAACGTCCCATTGTAGAACCATACAGCGCCTACAAAAAATTTCTGGGAATAAAAAAGGACAAAAAAATAAAGGCCGGCTTTCTGTCCACCGAAGAGAAATCGTCATTCAAAGAAAATATCGCGAGATGGATAAGGGGAAACCTTTTCATACCCGATGCCAGGTGCTGGTGGGTCAGACCATCGGTAAAATATCTGTTATCTTATTTAGCCAACAACCCTGTTGACGCCGTTATCAGCACGGGTCCCCCCCACTCCATGCACCTTATCGGCCTGAAACTGCACGAAAAAACCGGTTTGCCATGGATAGCCGACTTCAGGGATCCATGGACCGAAATCGACTTTTACGACGAACTGAGACTCACAAGGTGGGCCGACCGGAAACAACGCGAAATGGAGAGAGAGGTCCTGACCAAAGCCACGAAAGTGGTAACTGTTAGTCGCAACTGGGCAGAGGGACTTGAGCAGCTTGGCGCGGAAAATGTCGTTGTTATTGAAAACGGATTCGACTTTTCTCCGGAGAAATTAAAAGATACCGTACCTCTTACCCAAAAATTCACGATTTCCCATGTAGGCATAATCGGCCCTTCGCGAAACGCTCCAAATCTTTGGAAAGTTTTGGGCCAAATGGTCCGTGAAACGGATGGATTCAAGAATGATCTGGAAATAAGGCTTATAGGACAGGTAGACTTTTCAGTTACAAAATCATTACAAGAACACGGCCTCTCCCAGAACAGTGTAATTATGCCATATATTCCCCATGAAGAGGTGATGAACAAACAATTTGAATCACAAATACTTCTTCTTTTGATCAACAATACCAAGAACTCAAAGGGCATTTTAACCGGTAAATTTTATGAGTACCTTTATGCCGGGAGAC
>DUOU01000054.1 GCA_012838685.1 Bacteroidota bacterium
AAATCGACATTTTTTTAACCGTTCAACTTTTTTTCGATTTCGTTGATTTGAGATTTGAAGAGTTTGTCGGTATCTATAAGATTGTTGACTGTTTTGCACGCATGAAGTACCGTAGCGTGGTCTTTGCCCCCAATACGGGCCCCGATACTCGCCAATGAGGCTTTAGTGAATTTTTTGGAAAAGAACATTGAAACTTGACGAGCTTGGACTATCTCTCTTTTTCTTGTTTTTTCCTGAATCAGATCAACGGGTATTTTGTAGAAATCACAGACAACTTTCTGGATATAATCGATAGTTGTCTCCTTGCGCGCGGTGTTGACAAGTCTTTCAACTATCAATCTGGCCAGATCCACCGTAATCTCTTTATTGTTCAGCGTTGATTGGGCAGAAAGGGAGATCAACGCGGCTTCAAGTTCTCTGATATTGTTTGTGATATTATTGGCCAGATACTCGAAAATATCTTCGGAGAGCTCTATGCCATCATTGTAGGCTTTCATTTTGAGGATAGCCAAGCGGGTTTCATAATCGGGTTTCTGGAGGTCGGCCTGCAGCCCCCACTTAAACCTTGAAAGAAGTCTCTGCTCCATATCCTGCAGCTCAACCGGGGGCCTGTCGCATGTTAGAATGAGTTGTTTCCCTGATTGGTGCAGATGGTTAAAAATATGGAAGAAGGTATCCTGTGTCTTCGATTTTCCCGCGAACTCGTGTACATCATCAAGAATCAAAACATCGATCATCTGGTAAAAATGGAGGAAATCGTTCTGATTGTTGTTGCGGACCGATTCCACATACTGGGTTTGGAAAATATTCGCGTTTACGTACAGAACAATTTTCTCGGGATGTTTTTCCTTGACAAGGATTCCTATTGCCTGGGCGAGATGGGTCTTGCCCAACCCTGAATCACCGTATATCATCAATGGGTTGAATGCCGTTCCTCCTGGTTTGCTTCCTACCGCCAGTCCCGCTGAACGGGCCAACCTGTTGCAATCACCTTCAACATAATTGCTGAAATTGTAATTGGGATTTAACTTTGGGTCAAAATGCGGTTTCCTGATCCCCGGAATGACAAAAGGATTCTTTATTGAAGGTTCGGTAGATTCTAGCGGAACCTGTATTGGTCTGTTATTGAGATTTATTTTGTTCTTTGAAGGATATTTTATGGTGTAGGGCTTGCCTTCAGGGTAGTTGGCGTTCTTCATGACAACGTTATACTCAAGCTTGGCGTCAGTCCCTATCTCGCGTCGCAGTGTTTTTCTCAAAATGTCTATATATTGTTCCTCAAGGTACTCGTAAATAAATTGACTTGGAACTTGTATTGTAAGAACGTTGTTCTCCAGTTTCAGGGGAACAACAGGTTCAAACCACGTCTTAAAACTATTTGCAGGAATTATATCTTTGATGATTTGGAGACAATTATTCCATACGTCAACGTGTGATAGATTCATTTTGACCAGCTGTTATTGAGTTATAAAATTTTTCTCTTTTTGGATTCGCAGCCACAATAATTGTAAAAAAATATCTAATAAAAAAATTTTTTTTTGCTTGTTTTTTTGATAAAAAAGATATGGTTTTATTGCTCAGTAACTTATAAACGAAAAAATTTTTTATTTTATTAAACATCTGAATATCAATAAAATAAACAATTAATAGTTTGTTCCGCAATGT
>DUOU01000055.1 GCA_012838685.1 Bacteroidota bacterium
GAATTGAAGTACGTCCGTTAACCGGCCCATCTTCAATTATCATGGCTCTAATGGCATCAGGATTGAATGGACAGAATTTTACCTTCAAACGGATACCTGCCCAAAGAAAAAACCGGCCGTGCAAAAAAAATAATCGAATTGGAAAAACTTTCGGGAAAGGGTGTCTCACAAATCTTTATTGAAACTCCCTACCGAAACCAACAACTGTTGGAGACTCTCCTCGACACCTGCCACAAGGAGACATATTTGTGCATAGCTATTGACATTACCCTCGACAGTGAAAATATCGCGACCAAAAAAATTTCCGAATGGAAAAATAATGTTCCCAATATTAAGGATCGCTACGCGGTATTTGTGCTATAACTATTTTTCCGGGTTAAAATACTTTACATCCACCAGCTCAATATAAAAAAGAAGAGGGGTGTAAGGATCATAGTAATATGTATAATTGCCATACCCAAGATATGATGGCACAACTACCCAGGATCTGCCACCTGGCTTCATATAGGTAATCGCCTCATCAACACCTTGGACCAAACTTCCATATCCCAGTATATAATCAACGGGATCTTGGTTTACAGGAAAAATTGTATCTAATTGACTACCTTTCAACAAATAGGAGTAATAACGTATTGAAACGGTATCATTCGCGACCGGTGATTTCCCGGTACCTGTTACATGTTCACAGTAGTAGATACCACTCTCCTTGGCCTGAAAATCATAATCGGAGTTTTTGGTGACAAATTTCCGAATAAGTTTCTCCTGCTCTTTTTCGTAATCCGGGAACGGAAAACAAGAACCGAAACCAATGCATATAGATAAAAACAATAATGATATTGTAATCCACTGTTTATTCTCTCTTTTCATATCTAATATAATTAATTTACACTCACAATTTTAATCCAATATACAACTACTGACCTTGATGGAATCCTTTTACCGTCCCCTTTCAGACCGAACGCGAGATATGGCGGCAAAATAAAATTGGCCTCTCCCCCACCTTTCATCAATCTCAGTCCGGCATCCAATCCGGCTTCAATATCCCCCTTTCCCACAATGACCTCTTTTTTCCCCAACTCCTCCGAAGTATAACAAACCGTTCCATCCAGAAGCGCGCAAATATACTCAAAAGTCACCCTGTCATTGCTCTTTATCGTATCTCCCTCTCCCTCAAAAATAGTACCATACCACAATCCCAGGGGGCTCTCTTCCATTTTTAACCCCTTTCTTTCTATATAACTCTCTATCCTCTCCCTATCTTTTTCTACCATATAACGGTTTAACCCCTCCAAATCTTGTATCCCGGGTCTTTTTTTGTTATCCCCCAAAATACTATTGTTGCCACAAGCGAACAGTAGCGACAAAATGATCAGGATCAATGTTAATTCTTTGTTCATTGCTTTTCAGCTAATGTTCTCTTTTTAGGGTTATCTTCCTTAATAAAGGATAGAAACCTCGTTATAGCTTCCATCATATCTCCCTTAACCTCTCCTCCGGCGGCATTTTTATGTCCTCCCCCACCATAATATTTTGAGGCGAACTCGTTCACCGGGAAATCTCCCTTTGATCTGAACGACAATTTTATCAGATCGCTTTTCTCCATGAAAAGTACGGAAAAACTGATGTTATTGATCTCCAAGGGAAGATTTACAAACCCTTCAGTATCTCCCTTGACATGGTTGTAGTTCAATAAATCCTCTTTTGAAAGATAAATATATGCTGTGTCGAATTCTTCCAGAATTACCATCCTCTGGTCAAGGGCAAATCCCATCAATCTCATCCTATCGGCAGAAAAGTTATTGAAAACCATAATCCTGACTTTTTCTTTATCCACACCAACATCAAGTAACTGGGCGACTATTCTCAAAGTATGCCCATCATAAGAGCCAAAATCAAAGCTCCCTGTATCAGTTATTATACCAACGTATATAGCTTCGCAAAATAAAATGTCGGCAAAAGGTTTTCCCTCCATGCCCGATACCAGATCATATACCAGTTCCGCGGTGGCGCACCTTGATGTGTCGGATATCAGATAGTCTGAAAAAGAAGACGGGTCCAAATGATGGTCAATAACAACTTTTGTGGCTTTTGAATTAACAACATGCTTTTCCGCCTCTCCCAATCTATCTGATTGGTTGAAGTCGAGCATTATTATCAGGTCCGACTCATTGATCAACTGAACGCACCTTCTTCTTCTCTTGATAAAAATTTCGATTTGCCCGGCTCCTTCCATCCACAAAAGAAAATCCTGCAAATAATTTGGGGAGATCATCTCAACTTTTTTCCCCTTGCGGACCAAATAACGGTACAAAGCGAGCATTGACCCGATAGCGTCACCATCAGGATTGATATGGCATATCAAAACAATCTTGTGGGAGCGGCCAATAAGCCCGGAAAATTTTTTTATGTGTGACGATATATCCAATGGCGTTCTTTTTCCCGACAAAGATAATGTTTTGTTCAAAGAACAGAACTGTCATATAATTACATTTATCGCATCTGCCAGCCTTTTGGATAAAATCCGTCATGGCCGCCATTCCTTGGAAGAACAGTGCAAGAATAGGGTTTCAAATCGCAAGTGGATGTAATTTGAAGCCATTCAAAATATAATTAGTTTCGCGCACGAAAATCAAAAATCAAAACAGGAAATGGAGAACGGGAAAGATATGGAAAGGCTGTCATCGGCATACACTTTATCAGATATGGAGATATTTGTGTTTCCTGAACTGTTTTATCCCCTGGTCTTGGCCAACATCATGTCGCCTATAATCTGGAAATGGAGGGAAGACCCATGGTTCAAAGGAATTGAGAACAGGGGATTTAATTACAAGGTCAACAGGATAAAGCAGTATATAATAGATAATTATGTTTTTAATCTCGACCTGTCAACATGGGGATTGACAACCAAAACAAAAGAGATAGCGAGATTCAGGGATTTTTTTGACATCGATCATATAAAGCAGTCGAACGCCCTTTTCGGATATGAAGGGGATAAATATTATTTTGACATTGACATTCGACAGCATTTTGGCCTGGACAAATATGACTCGGATATTATTCCGTACTGGAAAACAGAGACTGTTGAGGCGATGTCGGCATTCAGACTTAAGGAGGGATACACGACAGGCGCCGGAGAGTGTGTCTCTTTGTCGGCCCTATATGCCGCGGCAATGTTTATTGTTGGAAGAATCCCCCTGGAGAACATTTTTTTGGTCTCCACGCCCCTTCATTCACAAAATTTTATCTGCGAAAAGGAGGGACTCATCACAAATAACCGTAGAATCGTAACGAAAAATATGTGGTTCAACGGCACATCGTTGTCGGCCAAGGCCCGCAGAGCCCTTGAAAACGAAAAAGTGACGATTGTTTCGCATATATCCGGATATATCCACACTTTGTTGGCCGACGCCACTATAGACAAAGAGCAATACAAAAGATTTTCAAGGAAAATAAGAGACTTTCTATCTTCAGATATCACCGTACCATATTTTTTGAATTTTCTCCGGTTCAAATCACAATACAACAAACTGTTTCAGTTTGAGTGCGAACATTACGGAACCAAGAGATACATCCCACTCGAAAAACTGTTTGAGTACGAACGTGCGAGCAGATTTACCATAGCCCCGGAAACAAGACAACAGTTTATTGGAGAGATAGAGTGTGAAGAGTTCTACCTAAGCCCCTTCAAAAATAGAATTTTGTTGAACCAGGTGGAAGAAATTATACAAAAGAGGGAGAAAATGGATATAAAAGAGTTTAAGGAGGCACTTTTGGGGGTCAACGGGGAGTTGGCGGAAAAATGCCTCGATGAGATGATCCGGGATCTTGATGGTTTTCTGGGAACAGAACCCAGATTACCGGAGGAGTCAAAAAACTTCTTGAAAGGAGACACCCCCAAGATTGAAACGACCGACACCAGGGAAGATATTGTCAACAAAATATTTGAAAAGAGGGAAGAATCGCTTTCAGCTTACCTTACTGCCCACGTTTTCAGGCAGATGGATAAGACAGAATGGGTACCATTCATAAAGGCCGCTATGGAAAGAAACCCCATCTGCTTCGAAGAGAAAAAGAGAGAGGATATTTCTACCCTTTATGATATATTGATAAAAATTGGGAATGGCTCCATATACGATGGAAACAGGATGGCGCAACCGGACGAAGTTTGGAATTTCCGGAGCGGGGACGGAACCGAGAAGGCAATCTTATTGGCAAATTTCATAAGAAACAAAAACAACGATGCCGGGATTGAAATCATCATCGACAATGAAAATGTTGAACTTATATATTTGAACAAACGCTATAGGTTCAGATCATCCAAAACATTGAGAAAAAAGATCAAAATCAATGGCGATGAGTATAAAGAGTCATAATGGTCTA
>DUOU01000005.1 GCA_012838685.1 Bacteroidota bacterium
CCTGGCTGATGTGCCCCCACTGTTGACAGAAGTTGATCTACTGGCCGACTGGGTCGCGCTTCTGTTTGAAGTCGGAGTTGTAGTTGCCGCGCTTCTTATCGTGAAGGGTTGCGAACTTCTGCTCTCCTGAGTGGATTGGGCCGGGTTGTCCACACTTCTTATTGCTGTAGACTGTCTGCTTCTGCTCACGGCAGTGGATGTTGTCGTACCGCTCGCGCTCCTCGTAACTGTAGATTGTGTGTTCCTGTTTGTAGATGGCGCAGTTGACGCCGCTGTCCTTCCCGCGGCCGATTGAACAGTGGTGGACGTTCTGTTGCCGCTTACAGTCGCCGCCTGCGTATTCCTTGGCACACCGGTCGTTGCCGTTGATGCGGTCCCACTGCTCCTGCCCTGGGATGATGCGCTGGACAAAACGGATCCTATATGCCTTGTTGACGGCTCGGGAGATTTAGCCACATACCTCACGGAAGGAGCGTTCGTATAATATATTTTGTTGACTATAACCGGTTGCTCATAATAATGCCTGTTCCATGTGTAGTAGGTCTTTGTCTTAACTTTTACCCTGACGACAACCGGGGAATAAACCCTGAAATAATATGGATCATAATATGGGTCATAATATGGACTGTAGTATCCGTAATTATATCCGTAACTGTATCCGTAATTACCGCCATAATAACCAACAGCGAATACTGGATATCCGGTAAGACCTACTCCAACCACATCATTCCCATATATGCTCACTCCCCAGCTATACGGAGAATAGTTATACCAATATGTTTCCGTGTAAATTGGGGAGTAATAGGAAAAAGTAGAATAAGATTTATGAAACCTCATTATTCGGGAAGAGTACTCATAACCGTAAACGTGGTTATGTCTCGTCACCACCACCTGCGCGTTGGCCATTCCTCCCGCAAACATCAGTACAGCTATTATCGATATGTATTTTTTCGCTTTCATGGCTCACCTCCTGTTTTTTTTAAGTTTTTGCCTATTTTTGTGGCCTTATTACTTTGTGATCTTAATGATCCAACAAAGAAGAAACAAATACTGTACCAAAATAATGGCAAAATTTCTTACAAACAGGGAGGAAAACTATTCTCAGTGGTATAACGATCTGGTTATCAAGGCAGATATGGCAGAATATTCTGCTGTAAGGGGCTGCATGGTTATCAAACCTTACGGATACGCTATATGGGAAAAAGTACAATCGGAACTCGACAAGATGTTCAAAGCAACGGGCCATGTAAACGCCTATTTCCCTCTTTTTATTCCAAAATCATTTTTTAGCAGGGAGGCGGACCATGTGAAAGGTTTCGCCAAAGAGTGCGCTGTTGTCACGCACTACAGGCTAAAAAACGACGAAACCGGGAAAGGAATAGTGGTCGATCCCACCGCTAAACTTGAAGAGGAACTGGTAGTGAGGCCGACATCGGAAACCATTATATGGAATTCATACAAAAATTGGATCCAATCTTATCGCGACCTGCCCATATTGATCAACCAATGGGCGAATGTTGTTCGCTGGGAGATGAGAACCAGGCTATTTCTGCGTACTTCCGAGTTTCTCTGGCAGGAGGGACACACCGCCCATGCCACCAGTGAGGAGGCCATTGAAGAGACAGAAAAAATGATCGGTGTTTACGCCGATTTCGCTGAAAACTTTATGGCAATACCTGTTGTCAAGGGGGTAAAAACAGTTAATGAACGGTTCGCCGGAGCATTGGATACCTACACTATAGAGGCTCTAATGCAGGATGGCAAGGCACTCCAGGCGGGAACCAGCCATTTTCTGGGCCAGAATTTTGCCAAAGCTTTTGATGTCCAGTTCACCGACAAGTCGGGGAAACTGGATTACGTTTGGGCAACATCATGGGGCGTGTCAACACGACTGATAGGAGCTCTGATAATGGCGCACTCCGACAATAACGGATTGGTTCTTCCCCCAAAACTCGCCCCAACACAGGTTGTAATTATTCCAATTTTCAAAACTGAAGAACAACTCGATTCCATCTCCAAAGAGGCCAACAGAATAAAAGCCGATCTTGAGGCAATGGGCATTTCCGTTAAGTATGACGACAGGGACAACAACACACCAGGGTTCAAGTTCGCCGACTATGAATTGAAAGGTGTACCGGTAAGGTTGGCGATAGGGCCGAGAGACTTGAAAAACGGAACAATAGAGGTGGCACGAAGGGACACTCTAACCAAAGAGACAATACAAATGTCGGCCATCACGGAACATGTGAAATCGCTTTTGCGGGAAATACAGAAAAATATCTTCAATAAGGCTCTGCGGTTCAGGGAGGAAAATACCAGATATGTGGACAGGTGGGATCAATTTGTTGATACGCTGGACAATGAAGGAGGCTTCATATATGCCCACTGGGACGGAACTACGGAAACAGAGGAAAAAATCAAGGAACTGACCAAATCTACAATTAGGTGCATTCCTCTCAACTCAAAAGATGAGGAGGGAAAATGTATTCTTACGGGGAAACCGTCAGCAAGGAGAGTTCTGTTCGCCCGCGCCTATTGATACCGTTTTTCGGGATTACTGATAACGCTTGTGATCTAAGCAAACTTTTTTAACTTTAGCCGTTAATTTTCAGTGATCCAGAGTGGTATTTTGTCAACGGTTACTATTGGCTTGTCGTTTATCCATATCGTTCAGACGGATTGTCCCGCTTTTGTTTCTGTTCTCCACGGTTCCGTCACTGTTCACACTATCCGCCCAAAGTGACCGGGAAAGTGAAGGTACGATCGCATTGGATAATCCGGTAAACACCGGCGAACCCGAAAGTGACTTCAAAATCAGCAACATCAAAATACCATATCTTTTTGAAAAAGTAAAAGCGGAACCAAGACCTGTCGCCAACTACTCTTCATACAAAATATCACAGCAGTTCGATTCCCTTAAAATCGGCGCATCCAGCAACAACGTGACCAGAACATTGTACAATCTGCTTGTTGTTTCGGAACAGCCGGGATTATATAAATCGGTGAACAGTGCCGGCAAAGAGGAATATACGGAGCATAAAGGAAAGATTATCAGGAGTATCGGAATACAGACTCTTGCTCCCTATGGGCCGAATTTGTCGGATATAGATGTAACCGACATATATCGAAGCAACAATCTTTTCAACAAAACCCATATAAACACCAAAGAGAGAAAAATCAGGAACCAACTTTTTTTCTCTCCGGGAGATCCGGTCGATCCCAACCAAATAAGCGATAACGAACGTACAATAAGGGAACTTCCGTACATATACGATTGCAGGATAGTGCTTGTTCCGGGGTCAGACGGCATGGTTGATATCATTGTACTGACAAAAGATGTCTATTCCCTGGGACTGACAGTGAAAAATCATGGAACCTACTCACAGGGAACAGTATCAATATTCGAAAAAAACCTGCTGGGGCTGGGTCACGAGCTAACTCTGAAAGTTCCGTACGATGCGATGGATATTGACAACATTAAATTGGGCAAGGGTCTTGGATATAACATCGACAACCTGTTCAAATCGTTCGCGAACCTTAGGATGTCTTATATTGACAGCATGAATTTCGAAAATTATGGGATATCGCTTACCAGGGGGTTCTACAATTATACCGCGAAATATGCGGGAGGCATTACATCAACCCGACATCAAATCAGGGAAAAGAGGCTATCACCGTCAAGCTCTGTTACAGAATATGGTAAATATGATACCAGGGACATATGGCTGGCAAGATCGTTTCTGATAAAAGAGGAACCGGCCACAAGAATAGTTTTAGGTACCCGTTATACCTATAACGGCGCTATTAAACGACCCGAAATTGAGCCCCATTCCCATCAATATTACCAAAACTACCAATCAATCCTGGGCTCCATCACATTTTCTTCCCAGCGTCACTACAAGAGCAACCTTATATATGCGTACGGGAGAACCGAGGATATCCCATATGGAGGCATATTTACCCTCACGGCGGGCAAAGAGTTCGGGGAATTCAAGGACCGTTATTATGCCGGAGCTGTCCTGTCGCTGGGACAACCACTAGGTTCCCTGGGATATTTTCATTCAACAATAGGACTATCATCCTACAGTTACCAGGGCGACCGGGAACAGGGGGTATTCCTTACCGACATTGATTACATTTCCAACCTACACTATTTAGGCGCTTTCAGGATGAGAAACTTCCTCAGGTTCGAAATTGTCAAAGGGATAAACAGATATAGTGATGAATATCTTGAATTTGTCAGCGAAAACGGGTTTACCGGATTCCGGAATGATTCCATTACCGGAACAAACCGGTTAAAACTTGGTTTTGAATCGGTAGTGTTCAGCCCAAGATCATGGATGGGATTCAGATCCGCCTATTTTGCCTTTGGCGATGTTGGTTACCTTTTTGAGCCGGGAGAGGAGTTGTACAACGGAAAAATTTTATCGAGTATCGGATTGGGGATAAGAGTGAGAAACGATAATCTTGTTTTGAACACCATTTCGATCAGATTCTCCTATTACCCCACAATCCCGAAAAATTCAAACTATAAAAATATAATACTTTCAGGGGAACATTTATTGAGGCCCGCCAATTTTGACCCCACTCCTCCAACTGTAATCCCATATTACTCGAGACAGCGATGATAAAAGAGTTCACAGAATATATTGACAAAAACAATTTGATCGACAAGAATTCCAGGGTTCTGTTGGCTGTCAGCGGAGGCATAGACTCCGTGGTTATGGCCACCTTGACGGTAAAAAGCGGTTTTTATTCCGCTATCGCGCACTGCAACTTTGGTCTCCGGGGAGAGGAGTCGGATCAGGACGAGCTTTTCGTAAAGTCGCTCGCATCGGAACTTTCGGTTGATTTTTATAGTATCAGATTTGATACCGCCAGTTTTGCTGAAGAGAACAAAGTGTCCATCCAAGTCGCGGCGAGGGAATTGAGATACAACTGGTTTGAGAAGTTGAGAGCGGAGATTGGATATGATTACATTGCCGTCGCGCATAATCTGAACGATAATATCGAGACCATCTTGTTCAACCTCGCCAGAGGAACTGGAATCAATGGTCTCTCCGGAATAAAGGCCAAAAACGGGAAGATTGTCCGTCCCCTGCTTTTCGCGACAAGGGAACAGATAAAGGAGTATGCCGACAGTGAGAATATTTCGTTCAGAGAGGACCGCACAAACAGTGAGACCAAATATAGCAGGAACAAGATAAGGCACCTTGTGGTTCCCGTATTGAAAGAGATCAACCCCTCCCTGGAAGCAACCATATCAGAGACCGGAAACAGATTGCTGGAGATCCAAAAATATTTTGAAGAAAAAGTTGAAGAGGAGAAAAAGAGGCTTCTCCAAAGTGAAGGAAAAACCAGAAAAATAAAGGTTAAAGATACTATCAGGATATTATCAAACCTATCGGTCGCATATGAGTTCTTCAAGGAATTTGGAATAACCCCGCACCTGCTGAACGATTTGTCGATGATAACAGGTTCATCGAGCGGAAAACAGCTTTACACATCATCCCATCGTTTCGTTAAAGACAGGGATTCAATTATTATAATTCCATACCGTAACGAACCTCCCAAACCAATAACAATAAGAGAGGTAAGCGACCTGAATAAACTTGGTTTTTTTGAAGCGAAGAGAGTTTTGGTCGATAAGAACTTCAAAATCAAGAGAGAGAAGGATTATGCGACTATTGACCTCCATCTGTTGAAGTTTCCCCTTACCCTGAGAGCCTGGAAAAGCGGCGACTATTTCTATCCTTTTGGCATGGAAGGGAGCAAAAAGATAAGTGATTATCTGACCGATAGGAAATATTCAATTGTCGACAAAGAAAAGGCCTTGGTGCTTGAAAGCGATGGCGATATAGTGTGGCTTGTAGGTGAAAGGATAGACAACCGTTTTCGCCTTACAAAAAAGAGCGGAGAGGCTCTTCTGCTACGAGTCAAGCAACATCAGGTCAGCTAACGCGATATAGGTGGCCGACTCCAAAACCACCGGGATTCTCAAAGCGATACAGGCGTCATGGCGTCCTTCTACCTTGAATGATTCCACCTTTTGGGTGGCCATATTGAAGCTCTTTTGTGCCATACTTATCGAAGAGGCGGGTTTTATGGCCACCCTGAATATTATCTCGTTGCCATTGGTTATGCCACCGTTTATTCCGCCCGCATTATTGGTAAGGGTTGTTCCGCTCCCGTCAACAATAGGGTCGTTGTGCCCGGAACCGCGCATTCCCGCGGCCGCGAAACCAGATCCAAATTCAATCCCTTTTGTCGCCGGAACCGAAAAAACTATTTGTGATATGGCAGATTCAACTGAATAGAAAAATGGTTCGCCAAGCCCTACAGGAACACCCGTAACCCTGCATTCGACCAAACCTCCCAGGGAGTCGCCCGCCTCAACAGCCTCTTCCACGGCTTTTTCAATGTCGGCCCGACCTCCAACGGAAAGGATATCAGTGCTCACCTTTATCCCCTCCCCAACAATTTTTTTCGCCACTACACCGGCCACCACCAGCCCGTACGTGACTCTTCCCGAAAAATGTCCGCCCCCCCTCATATCGGCATAACCCGAAAATTTCTTCAATGCGACAAAATCGGCGTGACCTGGCCGGGGTATATCCTTAAAAGTCTCGTAATCAGACGAAACTGTATTACAGTTTCTTGTCATAATAGTTATAGGAAAACCGGTGGCAACACCATTGCATATACCGCTCAATATCTCCGGCATATCGGCCTCAACCCTTGGCGTGGTCCCTTTTTTAGTTCCTCCCCTCCTACGGGATATGGCTTCGATAAAATCCTCCTGACTTATGTGGATGCCGGCGGGACAACCGTCAATTACGACGCCAACGGACGGTCCATGCGACTCTCCAAATATTGAAACCCTGAATTTTATTCCGAAACTATTCATGTTTTCCTGTTTTTTTGAAATGTGGAGTAAAAGCCGACCAACTCATCAATAGAGATTTTTTCGATAATCGGTTCGCCAATATCCCTGATCAATACAAAGTGGACACTGTTGCCCGACCTTTTCTTGTCCCTTGAAATCAATTCCTCCATTTTTTTCCCGGAGATCTCATAATCCGGCACAACTCCATATTGATCGAGAAGCTTCAATGCCCTCCTCTTGTTATTATTGTCCAACAACCCTTTTTCAAACGACAGGTGAATTGCCAGTTCCATGCCGGCGGCAACAGCGAATCCATGCTGAAATTGGTTGACCATCTCAATAGGATGGCCATAAGTATGTCCGAAATTAAGGACTCTCCTGGCGCCCGACTCTCTCTCATCTTCAGCGACTACCGAAGCTTTATATTTAATGGTTCTGGCAACCGTATCCATCATCAAATGCCTGTCTCTCTCCATAATCGCGCCATAATTTTTCTCGGCTATCTCCACAAGAGCGGCATCACCGATAAGAGCGATTTTTAACATCTCGGCCAGACCCGACAAATATTCGTTGGCAGGCAATGTACTTAGCATCGTTGTATCACAGATCACAAACTCCGGCTGCCTGAAAGTACCTATAACATTTTTATAAAGACCCGCATCAACCCCATTCTTGCCACCAACGCTGGCATCGACCTGGGAAAGTAAAGAGGTCGACACAAAACCGAACCTGACACCCCTGAGATAAATGGAGGCGACAAATCCGGCCAAATCGCATACCACACCGCCCCCGATACCCAAGATAAAACATGACCGATCCGCCCCTATTTTCAACAGTTCATCGATAATTCTCCCAACAGTGGACAAGGTTTTGCTCCCCTCTCCCGGACGGATCTTTATAACAGGAAAAGCGGGAAAGTCAATCCCGTATTTATCATACACATTATCATCCGTAATAATCACGACACCGCTTTCGGGAAGCATTTTAACAACCGCCTGCCATCTGCCTCCGACAACTATACCTGAAAGGGAATCTCCCGTGTCGATTATTATCTTTTCCATCCAAAAAATCAAAACGTAAAAATAATTATCTTTCGCGCAATTCCTTCCAATTATGACATTAAAAGAGAGATACGATTTTGTAATCAGATATTTTGAGGAGACAAAACCTGTCGCGGAGACCGAACTAAACTATAAAAACCCTTTTGATCTTATAGTGGCGGTCA